>DAOOQH010000092.1:0-12650 GCA_035388625.1 Chitinophagaceae bacterium
CTAAAATGGTGCAAGCGTCTCGCTTGTTCCTTTAATCAAATAGCGTCCGCTAAACTATATAATTGATAGTAACGCAATTTCAATTAAAATGGTGCAAGTGTCTCGCTTGTTCCTTCAATCAAATAGCGTCCGCTATGCTATATAATTCATAGTAACGCACTTTCAATTCCAACTTTAAATAAAATTAAGTTCTTTTAAAAACTGTGAACCACTATCGATAATGGTATACCTGAAAACTATTTAAATTTATTACATAAAAAAAGAGGCTACAAAATTGCAGCCTCTTACATAAGTTTTGAATGAATTATTTCTTTGGAGCCGAGTCTGGAGTAGCAGCGCCAGTTCCAATTACATTTCCTGTTATTATAATTTCATATCTTTTTTCTGTACTTTTTGTCTTTGCATTTGATGCAATGAAAATAGATTTATTGAAAGTTCCTGCTCTACCTTTTGTATCATACTTCACTGTGATACTACCTTTTTGACCAGGTAATACAGGTGCTCTAGACCAATCAGGAGTTGTGCATCCACATGAGGCTTTGCAATCTTGAATAATTAAAGGTTCTTTACCTGTATTCGTGAAAACAAATTCATAAACCGCTTCAGGACCTTCTTTGATATTTCCAAAATTGTGTGTTTCTTCAACGAACTTGAAAACCGGTGCATTTGGACGATCATTTTGTGCATTCGAAACTAACGAAGCAAACAATACAACCAGAATGGCAAGAATATTTTTCATGGATTATTATTCTTTAAATATTAATGAGCTTGTTGTGCTGGTTGGTTAGGTGTTGCCGCTGGAGTTGCTGGTGTAGCAGCTTTTTCAACATTACCACTAATTTTAATCACTTTTGTTCCAACATTTGAAGTACAAGTCACTGTTTTATTGATTGGACCCGGACGACCTTGTGTTGAATAAGTTACAGCAATTTTAGAAGTTTTACCAGGTAAAATTGGTTCTTTAGGCCAAACAGGAACAGTACATCCACATGAACCATGAACATCACTAAAAATAATTGGAACTTTACCAATATTTTTAAATTCAAAATCATAACTCGCTGATGGACCTTCTGGGATATTTCCGAAATTGTGATCTTCTTGCGTAAACTTGATACTTAAATCTGGATTTAAAGCAGGAGTTGATGGTTGTGCTGGCGTTGCAGGTTTTGCAGGTACAGCAGGTGCAGGCATTGCAACTGGTTGAGACTTTTCAACTGATTTTACATCCGTTGTTTTTTTATCTCTGTTTTGCGCCATGCTCGTAAAGCCAATCAGTGCAAGTGAACTGAATAATACAATTGTTTTTTTCATTTTATTTATTTTAATAGTTAGTGTAAACGTGAAGGGTAAAGCCTAGTGCTTCATAATACTTGAATTGTTAGACGGAACTGATGAGTCTGGCGCTTTTTCAACCACACCACCAATTTTTAAAACTTTTGATCCAACATTTGAAGTTACTGTAACAGTTTTTGTAAATTGACCTGGACGACCTTGAGTGCTATAAGTTGCTGTAATTTTTGCTGACTTACCTGGAGCAATTGGTTCTTTAGGCCATGTTGGTGTTGTGCAACCACATGATGCTTGTACATTACTTAAGATGATTGGTTCTTTTCCAATGTTTTTGAATTCGAAATCATAACTTACAGATGGTCCTTCTGGAATATTTCCAAAATTGTGATCTTCAGTTGTAAATTTCATACTTAAATCTGCATTTTGTGCAGGTACCGCTGCTTGTTGTGGCGCAGCCGCTGGCGTGCCATGATCGTGACCTGCATGAGGGTCTACAACTTGTGTTGCACCATTTGCTGGTTTGTTTGTTGGAGTTTGAGCATTTGATGCAAAGCCAAACAAAATACATGCGCTGAATAATAAGATTGATTTTTTCATTTTTATAGTTTTTATTAATTTTTAATTTTCTTTCCAAAAGTATGGAATAATTTTATTGTACAAATTTTTCTCAGTTAAGTCATAGTTAACCACAAACCCTTTAACAATGTGTTTTAAATCATAAATAATTTGTGAACAGTTCGAATAGATTATTATTTTTGTGACTTATTCAGATTAAAAAGTAACTAAGAAAATAATGGACATACTTACCAATAATATTCACACAGAAAAGATATCGTTTGATGATTTTAAACAAGATGTAATGAACGACTATCTTATAGCTGTTCAAAGCAGAGAAGCAAGTTTATTGGGAAGAAAGGAAGTACTGACCGGTAAAGCAAAATTCGGCATCTTCGGCGACGGTAAGGAGATTGCACAAATAGCTATGGCCAAAGTGTTTCAGGAAGGTGATTTTAGATCTGGTTATTACCGCGATCAAACTTTTATGTTTGCTAGTGGTATGAGCCGAGTTGAAGCATTCTTCTCGCAACTCTACGCCAACCCTGATGTAAATGCAGAACCAAGTAGCGCAGGGCGACAAATGAATGGACATTATGCAACTCGACTTTTAGATGAATCAGGTCAATGGACAGATCAAACAAAGACAAAAAATTGTAGCTCCGATATTTCACCAACAGCTGGTCAAATGGTTCGTGGTTTAGGATTAGCATTCGCTTCTAAATTATATCGCTCTCAAGAAATTCTAAAAAATGAAACTTCATTTTCCAATAAAGGAAACGAAGTTTGTTTTACCACAATTGGTGATGCATCAACTAGTGAAGGTTTATTTTGGGAAACTGTCAACGCTGCCGGCGTCATGCAAGTGCCAATGGCCATTTTTATTTGGGATGATGGATATGGTATTTCAGTGCCTCGAAAATTTCAGACAAGTAAAAATTCAATTTCTGAAATATTAAAAGGATTTCAATTTGAAGAAGGACTTGGCGGACTCGATATCTATACTGTCAAAGGTTGGGATTACGCAGCACTTTGCGATACCTTTAAAAAAGGGATACAAAAAATTCGAGATACCCATACACCTGCTGTATTTCATGTTCAAGAAATTACGCAACCTCAAGGTCATTCAACCTCTGGCTCACATGAAAGATATAAAAGTAAAGAACGCTTAGAATGGGAGAAAGAAATGGATTGTATCAAAAAGATGAGAGAATTTATACTTGAAAACGCGATTGGCACCGAAGATGAATTACTCAAAATTGAAGAGGATGCAAAGACCATGGTTTTAGACGCAAAAAAAGCTTCGTGGGAAAAATTCATTGATCCAATTAAGCAACAAGTGCAACAAGCCACCAAACTTTGTAATGATATTATTTTTGAAGGCAATCCTCAAGCTGAAACAATAGCATCTTATGTAAAAGAAGTCACTAGCATTAAAGAACCTTTACGTAGAGATATTATGAAACTTTTGGCTCGTGTTCTGCATATCGCTGGTAAGTCGCCTGCAGTTGATCAAGTGCAGAATTTTTATCAAGCTTTAAAATCAGACGCAAACGAAAAATATAGTTCTATTTTACATTCTGTATCTTCAAATAGTGTTGATAAAGTTAAAGTAGTAAACCCAGAATTTACTGGTGAAGAAATGATGTTGAACGGCTTCGAAATTTTAAATAAATATTTTGATCATGTACTAACCACGAATCATAAAGTGTTTGCTTTTGGTGAAGATGTTGGAAATATTGGTGATGTCAATCAAGGCTTCGCAGGCTTACAAGAAAAACATGGCAAGTGGCGTGTGTTTGATGCAGGTATACGAGAGGCCACCATTATGGGGCAGGGTATTGGTATGGCTTTAAGAGGTCTTCGTCCAATTGCCGAAATTCAATATCTCGATTATCTATTGTATGGTTTGCAAGCGTTGAGTGATGATGTTGCTACTTTGCAATGGCGAACAAAAGGAGGTCAAAAATGTCCTCTAATTGTTCGAACGCGTGGACATCGACTTGAAGGTGTTTGGCATAGTGGTTCGCCAATGGGAATGATGATTAATGCTTTAAGAGGAATTAATATTTGCGTACCTCGAAATATGGTTCAAGCTGCTGGAATGTATAATACGTTATTACAGGCCGATGAACCAGCTATTGTTGTTGAATGTTTAAATGGTTATCGTTTGAAAGAAAAACTTCCATCTAACCTGGGTCAAATGACAATACCTCTAGGTGTGCCAGAGGTTATTGAATCAGGTGATGATATTACCATTGTTTCTTATGGTTCTACCTTACGCATTATTCAAGACGCAATGAAAGAATACTTAATCCCAATGGGTATTAGCTGCGAACTCATTGATGTGCAAACTCTTCTTCCTTTCGATATTCATCACCATATACTGGCTTCACTAAAAAAGACAAGTCGCATTATTTTTATTGATGAAGATGTACCAGGTGGGGCAGTGGCATATATGTTTCAACAAGTCATGGAAAAACAAGGAGGTTATCGATGGGTTGATGCAGCTCCACGTACTTTAACTGCACATGCTCACCGACCGGCTTATGGCAGTGATGGCGATTATTTTTCGAAACCAAATGCAGAAGATATTGCACAAGCTGTGATCGAAATAATGAAAGAATAAAAGTTTGGAAGGCTGCCAAAAAATACATTGGCACCGGGCTATTCGCTTCAATCTCCTGCCCAAAGCGTCAGGAGTATTTCCGCTACTATCCCTGCCTCAGCTAAATTGAACGAGTCATTTATAGATTATAATCATGAAAAGAATTTTGCACATAATATTGATCTCCTGTTTGTTTTTTTCTTGCAAAAAATCAGATAAAGAAATCATACTTGGTCGCTGGCAAAGCGAGCGCGATTGGTTTGAATTTAAAGAAAACCAAACATATAGCTCAGGGAAAGATGAGTTACAAATGGTTGATAAATTTAAGTATACCATTGATCCAGAAAGAAAAGAACTTAATCTTTATACAGATGAAAAAAGCACTACCTATTATTTAATTTATGAGTTTAAGGGAAGTGATACCTTGTCTGTTCGAAATGCGATGAGTACGAATAAGACTATGATTGATTTTATAAGGGTTAAATCATCGTCTTAATACATATGATAAAACAAACAAGTCCAAGACCTTGCTTTCCTTGATGAATCATACTAGTTTTACAAGTTGAATCAAATTTTAGAATAAGACTTAATTGATGTTACGAAAACAAGAAGATACATATAGACATAAAGGACTCCGATTACAATTGATTGAAGAAATAAAACGTAAAGGAATTACCGACGATCAAGTTTTAAAGGCAATGGATTCAATCCCTCGACATTTTTTTCTCGATCCAGCCTTTGATAAAATTGCGTATGAAGACAGAGCCTTCCCAATTGGTGAAGGTCAAACTATTTCACAGCCTTATACAGTAGCATATCAAACCCAATTGCTTCAAGTAAAAAAGCTTGAAAAAATTTTAGAAATAGGTACAGGTTCGGTTTACCAAGCATCAGTTTTGGCTGAAATGGGTGCTCAAGTATTTACCATTGAACGGCAACGAAAACTTTTTGATAAAAATCAAACCCAATATCCATTTAAATCAAAATATAAGAATATTAAATTTTTTTATGGTGATGGTTTTGCCGGCTTACCGACCTTCGCTCCTTTTGATAAAATTCTCATTACAGCGGCAGCACCTCATATCCCCGAAAAATTAATTGCTCAATTAAAACCTAACGGTGTTTTAGTACTGCCACTTGATGAAGATAATCAAACACTAATGACTCGAATCACAAAACTTTCAGATGGCACCCTCAAAACCGAAACCTTTCATAGTTTTAGTTTTGTGCCTATGTTAAGTGGTAAGGAGGTATAATAAATATGAATGTCATTTTATAATTTTAATCTACCACTTACAACCATTATTGTATTTCTTTTCAATTAATTGAAATTTTTACTTTTTATTTAGTTGCATTGGTCAAAATCATTTACATACTTTATATCTTATTTTAGAAGATTGTATTCTTCAACTGACAATTAAAATGAGTGATTAAAAACATGTTGTGTATAGGTTTGTTTTATACGGACATAATAGTTCTAACATAAAATTCATTGATATATAAATATTATTCCTACAAATTCAGTATTATTTCTAATTGTTATATAAAATTTAATCAATCAACATACTATATTTGACTCAATGAAAAATTTAATCTTCTTAGCTTTAATCCTCCTTTCATCCTTTGCTAATGCGCAATTGAAATTTGATGTCGGTCTAACATTGACTGGCGCATTAAAAAAGGAAATAGATTTAGGTCAACTGAATGTACGCGGTAATACTGTCGATACAAATTATGTAAGAAGAACTTTTCAACCTGGGGCCCTATCGCTTCATGCCAAGCCATCTATTTTTTTTCATGATATTGGTAAATTTGGAAAAGGTCTGGTTTCTTTTCCTATAAATATTGGTATTTCAAGTATCATTTCAAGTACTACACAGAGTGGCTCTAGTTCAACTAGCTCAACTCAAATTAATATTGCCTACGACGCCTCCATATTATACGGTATTGGCGGAGGTTCTTATACACCAGAAGATGATGGGTCTTCAAATTTTGGTTACTTTTTTCAACTTGGTGTTGGAATGACTGGTTTGACCAAAAATCCAGATTATGACGAAGAATACATAACAAAAGATGAAGCGAATGTCAAAGGCAAGTATTTATACTATGATGATCCCAAGTCGGGTGTAAATAAAATGACAATAGGACCCGTTTTACATATTGGTATTGTAACTAGTTTTCTAGATTTTATTGGATTTTCTAATGGTACGCAAGGTGTATCAACTACATTTCGACCTGGTTTTGGTAATAACTTTTCTTACCTACAGGTAAGTTTTTTTGCTGTGATGTTTTAATTTTTTTGGTGGCGATCCTTTGTAAGAAATTATTACTAAATATAATTTTAATCTTCTAATACAAAGCTTACTGGCAAAGTGAATTCAAATATGTCAAGTTCTCCATCTCTTGTACCCGGAATCCATTTCGTTAATTTTACGATTCTAAGTGCTTCATTATCTAATAATGGGTCAACTGACTTAATTACACTCAAATTAGAAGGAGTTCCATCTATTAATATTTCGAATTTTACTATCACTTTGCCTTCAATATTTTTCAAAATCGCTGCTTTGGGATATTTGATCTTTGATTTCAAAAAATCAAAAAGCCCATTCTCGCCTCCATTTTTATAAACGGGATGAATAAAATACTCAAAAAATGGTATTTTCTTATCATTCATATCATAGCACTCTGCCTTTATTCTTTTTCCCTTTTCATAAATCTCTACTCGTTTCTTTTTACCATTCTCATAAAATGTAAATTGGTTGCCTTTCATTGTGTCATTGACATAATTTAAATCTTCTTTAATCAATCCACTTTTAAAATATCCTTTGCTGCTGCCTTCGACTTTACCATTTTTAAAATTTGTGCGTCGCATTAATTCGCCCGAATTATAATAATATTTCCATTCATGCTGTGCTAATCCATTTTCATAATAAGATTCAAGTTTTAAACTTCCATCTTCATTATTCTCAATCCATTTATTAATTCGATTATTATTCTTATACTCTCCTTGTGATTCAATTTTCCCGTTTTTATAGTAGTAGGTGAATTTTCCTGTTTTTGTATTCTCATTCGAATAATTACCTTCCATTTGTTTCATGCCATTTCGGAAATAGTCTTTAACTAAGATACTACCATCACTGTTTAACTTTTTTACACTATAAAATGAATAAAAAGTTGAAGTGGTCACGTTCCAATTCTCATCATATCGAATGGTGTCTTGCGCTCCTGTATTTATAGTTAGGAACAAAAAAATTACTAAGAAAGTAAAAGATAAGTTTTTCATTCCTCAAATATATTACATGAAAAGCATAATGTTTTTTGTCAGTACTTTTATTAGACAATAATTGAAAAGGTGAGGAAATACTTTTTAAATTTTCTATTTGACTTACAATCTTTTGGATCTCTGAACGAATCTATTCAGCGTTAAATCGCTCGAATCTATTTTTCTGTTTGGTATTCTAAACTCTCTATTCTACATTTGCTTTTGTATTAGGTGTTGTGCACGCGCACAATGAAAATGGGAATACTGTGAAATTCAGTGACACTACCCGGTGCTGTAAGCTCTAAACGTCTTTTTTAATTATGCCACTTTTGTTATCAATGGGAAGGCTAAAAAGATAGAGTAAGTCAGAAGACCTGCCCAATACACAATTTTTATTCAATGGCTTCGGGAAAAAAGCCAATGGTAAGTACGAATACAATTTTCATACTTATTTTACTATTCCCGTTATTTTTTATAACGATTAAAACTTTTATGAGATATGAAAAGAATTTCAATTTTGTTTGCAACGTTGTTCGTTGCCATTGCATCAAATGCTCAAGTGGTCACTTTCGATACATTGACAATGCCAAGTGCAAATTATTGGAAAGGTAATCCTGGAATTGCTGCTACAACCACTTTTTATGATGCAAATGTCGCATTTAAAAACAGAAATGATACTTCTAGCTTCGGCGATTATTGGAGCGGATGGGCATATTCGGCCAAGCAAGACACTAATAGTCTCGATTATGCAACCAATGATATTGCTGCCATTACAGGCATAGGACAAGATAGTTCATCTGCCTATGGTGTTGCCTATTTAAGTATGGATCCGAGTTTTAATCAAATTACATTTCCTTCAAGTTTGACATTTGTAAAAGGTTTTTATATAACCAATACGACCATTGCCTATCGTTCAATGCAAAACGGTGATTTTGTAGCTAAAAAATTTGGTGGCATTACTGGTAATGATCCCGACTTTTTTCGATTGGATATTACCGCCTCTCAAGCAGGTATCCCCAAACCAGATACCATACATTTTTATTTAGCCGATTTTAGAGATTCAAATAATGCCAATGATTATATTGTAAAAGATTGGCGATTTGTAGATTTAAGTAGTTTAGGCAACCTCGATGTACTGAGCTATAATTTAGTATCAAGCGATAATAGCGGAGCCTTTATGAATACACCTTCATACTTTTGTATGGATAGTTTAGCCTTTTTTCTTTTTCAAGATATAAATGAAATAGGAGATAATGATGAAATTAAAATTTATCCAAATCCTATGAATGACCATTTTGTAATTGAAAATAATTCATCATCTACACTTGAACTAAATTTAATTTCAATGAGTGGACAAACAATATTGAATTCTCATCTTCTTAAAAACGATAAGCAAAAAATGAATACCGATTTTCTTCCGCAAGGAATTCATATCTTACAACTTATTGATGGGGATAAAATTAGATATAAGAAACTTCTAAAATATTAATGAAGATGAAATTTATTTTCGCATTTGCATTTTCATTCATTTGTTTTCATGCGCACAGTCAGTACGCTCCGCAAGCAGGATTGATGGGAAGTACAGCTATTTACAAAGACAGTTTAATTTTTGTAGACTGGGCGAATCATGTTACTATTCAAAGAGGTTGGTTAGATATTGCAGATACATCACTAGGCAAAGTGAATTATGGTGATCTTATTTATGCTTATGGCAAAGCAGATGCACAGGTAATAAGTTTAGGCGATGCTGGTGAAGCTATTTACTTTTTTGAAAATCCAATTGTCAATGATATGGGTTATGATTTTGCAATTTTTGAAAATGGATTTCGGGATCCGCTTGACTCCAATCTGGCCTATCTCGAATTAGCGCAAGTTGAAGTGAGTAATGATGGCGTAAATTATTATTCATTTGCTTCATATTGCACAAACGATACAAATATTCAAATTGCTGGTGTTGGCGAGTATATGGATGCACGACATCTACATAATCTTGCTGGTAAATATATAGCTGGATATGGAACGCCTTTCGATTTAGAAGAATTGAATTTTATTTTAGGTTTAGATATTGATAATATTCGTTTTATAAAAATTAAGGATGTAGTTGGAAGTATTCATGAAAAGAATTGTACAAGAGATTTTGATCAGTATAAAATTAATGATCCCTATCCTTCGCCATTTCCGACAGGTGGTTTTGATTTGGATGCATTAGGAATTATTCATCATAAATTTGTGACTTCAACTGAAGATCAAACCCTAGAAAATAATATTCAAGTATATCCGAATCCAACTCAAAATATTTTAAATTTCAATTCATCTGAAACGATCATTCAAGTCTCGATTTATTCAATGGATGGTAGATTGTTGAAATTATTAGAAGGGAATGATTTGACGAAGATTGATATTTCTTTTTTAAATCGAGGTTCATATTTAATAAAATTGGGATTTGAAAACAAGCAAACAAGTGCTCATTATTTTTTAAAAAATGAATAAGTATTCTCTTTTTCTATTTTGTTTTTCGATGCTATTTTTTAGTTGCGTCAAAGACAAACCCAATCCTGATCATTTGCAATTGCCTGATCAATCTAATCATGGTGTGATCTTAGTAAATGAAGGTGCATTTGGAAATAATAATGGCGATCTGTCGTTTATCGATTTAAATAATAATATTATTTATAATCAGTTGTACAAATTATCAAATAATAAAAGTCTTGGAGATATTATTCAAAGTGCGACGTTGATAAATGATAAATATTATATAGCGATCAATAATTCAAATAAAATTGTTGTGATTGATAGACTTTCCTTTAAAGAGATGACGATCATTCATGGCATTCAATCGCCACGTTATATTTTACAAGTCAGCCCAAATACTGCCTATATTTCGAGCCTTTATAATAATTTGATTTATGTTTTAGATATACCATCGAATACAATTAAAAAGACAATTTCAATCGATTCGCAAAATCCAGAAGCAATGAAAATGATTGATCAATATTGTTATGTAACGAGTTGGGATACTGCTAGTTCAACTGTATACAAAATTAATACTTTGAATGATAGTATCGAAAAGCGAATAGATATTCAGGGTAGGGCGTCGCATGGTATTCAAAAAGATATAAATAACCATCTTTGGATATTGTCTGGGAATAAGTACAAGAATAAAATTTCTCATCTAACAAGATACAATCCTTCTACTCAATTAATAGATGCTACTTTTACATTTAAAAGTGATGAAGATCCATTCAGATTAACCATGAATTCGAGGGGAGATACTTTATACTTTATTAATATCAATTACGCTGGCGCTTCAACAAATAATGGATTGTATAAAATGAGTATTTATGATCTGAATTTGCCAACAATGCCTTTTATATCAGCGCCACCTAATTCATATTTTTGGGCAGTTGGTATTGATAGTTTAACCAATCATATTTTTCTTTCTGATCCAAAAGGTTTTACACAGCAAACTACTATTTATCAATATTCAAATAATGGTGAATTAATAAATCAATTCAATGCAGGTATTGGAACCAATAGTTTTATTTTTAAATACAAATGAGATATTTAATTTTCATCTTATTCCTTGTTTTACATAGCTCAATTACTTCATCTCAAGAATTGAAAACAGACACCATTAAAGAGGTTTCCATAGTTGAAAAAAAAGTAATTCAATATGCTACTTCATCGCAGGTCATTGATCCTAAAATTACTCAATATTATCAACATAGTTCATTGCAAAACTTACTTCAAATGCATAGTAATGTTTTTGTAAAAAATTATGGTGTTGGTAATTTAAGTACGATTAGTATTCGTGGAAGCTCGGCAGCACAAACCCAAGTATTATGGAATGGCGTGAATATAAATAATGCTTTAACTGGCATGAGCGATTTTAGTTCAATCCCAATTTCCTTTTTTGATAATATACGCATTGATTATGGCGGGCAAGATAAAAACTTGGCACTTGGAGGGGCGGTTCATCTTTTAAATGAAATACCGAGATTTTACTCAACAAATAAATACAATGTTTCATTTGGATATGAATCACTTCAAAATGCAGGTTTAGTTCTTGGCGCTAATTTGTCGAGAAAAAGATTTTATCAACGTTTGAAAATCAATATCAATCAATCGAGAAATAGGTACTCATTTTTTAATCCAGATAAAAAGGTTGAATCTGAATTAGAGCATGCAGATAGTAAGCAAATCAATATCTTGAGTGATTCATATTTTAGATTAAGTTCACATGCTAATGTTTCATTGCATCTTTGGGGACAATTTCAAAATAGAGAAATTTCGCCTGCGAGTTTTGAAGATACGAGTGCTAAGGAAGAAAAGATTTCGTCTTTTCGTTCCATCATAAAATTCGAAAAGCAAAAGTTTAATTTTTATGGATTAGCAAGTTCACTTGGCTTTTTTTATGAGGATTATAAATATGCCGATTCAATTATCAATTTAACAACAAAGTCAGATGTAATCACAATTCCATTTCAATTCAATTTGAATTATAAATTCGGACGACGACATCATATCTATATTCAAGCTTTAGCACAAAATTCTTTTATAGCGAGCTCAAGTGCCTTATCGCTTCATAAGGCTGGACTTATCGCTTCGTATCATTTAGATCCCATTGTTAAAAGACTAAGTATAAGAGCCAATCTTCAAAAGGAAGTGACTAACGTTTTTTCGGTACCAATGATTGGTAGCCTTATCACTTATCTTGATATGTTCAAAGGCGGAAGGACTTATCTATCGCTTTCAACCAATTACAGAATGCCAACCTTGAATGAACTGTATTACTCACCTGGAGGGAATATCAATTTAAAACCTGAAACAAGTAAGAATATTGAAGGTGGTTTTAATTTAAGTAGAAATAAAATTAAAGCTAAATGGCACCTTGATATGGCAATGTATAATCGTCAAGTTAAGAATTGGATAGTT
>DAOOQH010000093.1:0-12560 GCA_035388625.1 Chitinophagaceae bacterium
CACCTAAACTATTTGTAGGTACCATAATACTGGAAGAATTAGCAGAGATACTCACAAAACCACTGGTCACAGGGTTTCCAGAGCAATCTAATACTGTTCCAGTAAATGTATAGTTGTTTGCTGCTGGAACAACAATTGCAATAGTTCCTAAGCTTAAGTTAGCTGAAGTGGTAGTTACAGTTTGTGAATGGATAACGTTGGTACAAGGTAATGGTGCAAGTACTTCTAAAGTAAGTATTGCATTGTCAGGTACATAGCCACTTACAAATCCAGCACTATTTGTATATCCATAGGAAAAACTACCAGTTGCAGGATTTGTTATTTTTACAGAGTTATTGGCTAGAGGCACACCAAAATTATCTGTCAATGTCATATCAAGTTGAATAAAATTATTAGGCACATCACAATTCCAAAACGAAAAGTGCTTTACATCACCTACATAATTACTACCTTGTTTAGTTGCACTTCCTTCCTCTTTCCACATACCAGTTACTGCATCAAACGACCAAAGCGGAATAGAGTTGGGTGCATTTACACTAATACTTGAAGGAATTGGAAAACTCATTTTAGCTGTTTTGCCACTCGCAATTTGTAAAGCGGTTCCGCTATTGTCAAATAATTCAACGCCCATCATACCAAAGGTTTGTAATATTTTTTCAGCATTATTTGCATCAATGGCTCTTAAATCGCCAGGCATCATTTGATTTAAAGTATTGCTGGTTGGATCAAGCCATTTCGAATACATAGTTACAGTACCATTATACGGTGTGCCATTTGATTTGTAAGCAATACCATTGGCTGGAAATGTAATGGTTCCGCCACCATTTACATTGACTGTGCCTCCAGTAATTGAGTTAAATGTGGCTGCATTTTTCATTTCGATCATCATAATTTTGGCATAATGATCTTTATTAGTTTGTATACGTAAAGTTCTATAACCAGTAAAATAGTTGTTTTTGGTAACTGTTACCAAAGTCGCATTTTGTTGGGTGGTAATTTTTGAAAAGTAAAAAATACCATCTTTATCTGTGGTATACGAATTAGCGCCAACCCTTACATTCGCATCCGCAAGAGGTGTGCCATCTTCGTTCACTACCTGACCATAAATGGTACCTTGGGTAGTTTTACTATTATCGAATACGGTAGTATTGCCGCTTGAATAATTTGTACTCTTTTTACATGAATTAAAAAGGGTCAAGGTTGAAATGATTGCTATCAGAAATAGAGATAGACTAGTTAATTTTCTGGTGTTCATAATTTAAAATTTTTAATGTTCGAAAATAGAGACGACGCAAGATAAGGAGATGTTAGCACAAAAATCGAAATGACATTTCTGTGACAAACGAATTAAAATACTTAGTATCTGTCTATTCAATTGGGAGTCTGTATTTAAAGTTTGAGTTCAAGGCGCACGAAGCGTTGAAATTTAGGAGTCGACTGAGGTCAATGACTGGATTTTGAGGCGAGTGGAACGAACAAATCGTGCTTTAAATACAGACGCTAATTAAAAAGGGTGAGATTTTAAAACATACCTTTAAAAGTATTGCCTTGATTCATATCACCTGTTTGATATCCAAGTTTAAACCAATACATACGTTGCTCAGAAGTGCCATGTGTAAAGGCATCGGGAACCACATAACCTTGCGCTGCTTTCATCAATTTATCATCACCTACAGCATTTGCAGCACTTAAAGCTTCATTGATATCACCGTCTTCTAATACATTATTTAATGTTTGATTATAATGAGCCCAAACGCCCGCATAAAAATCAGCTTGAAGTTCTAATGCCACAGAAAGACGATTGGCACTTACTTTATCGGTACGCTGTTGCATACCTTGAATTTTAGCAGTTGTACCTAATAAAAATTGTATATGATGAGCTACTTCATGCGATAAAACATAGGCACATGCAAAATCGCCATGTGCACCCAACCGTTGAGTAAGTTCATCAAAAAAGGCCATATCTAAATATATTTTTTGATCAGCGGGACAGTAAAAAGGACCTGATTGCTTTGAAGCATTTCCGCAAGGAGACTCGGTCACATCATTAAATAAAACCAATGTAGGTGCTTGATAACGAATATTATTTTCTGCAAACAATTTGCTCCAAATTTGTTCATTATCTGCAAGGGTTACACGTAAGTAGGAAGCCATTGCTTTTTCTTCAGGGGTTTCGGTTCGAGGAGCTTGCTGTGTAGTGGATCTTTGATTAGAAGATTGCTGGAAATTTGAAAGTAATTGTTGTGGATCGCCTCCAAGTAACCATCCAATAATTAATACAATGAGTGCCAATCCACCACCTCCAACGGCAACTTGTCGACCACTTACTCCTCGTCGATCTTCAACATTTTCGCTTTCGCGTCTTCCTTGCCATTTCATAATTCAATAAATTTTGATCAAAATAAATAAAAATTATGCAGATGGGCTAAGAATTTTACAACACTTTTCATATTCCTTTTATATTTACACCCTTGCTATGCATAATTTCAACGTGTTTAAACGGTATCTTAAAACCGTCATTGATATTAAATCAGATCAAGAATCTGAACAGGAAACTTACAATGAAGTAAGAGCGGGTATCCTTTTTAGAGGTACAAATCTTTGGATTATGGCAATGGCAATGATAATTTCGTGTATCGGATTAAATATAAATTCGAAGGCTGCTGTTATTGGTGCCATGATAATTTCGCCACTCATGGGCCCCGTATTTGGAGTTGGATTTTCGTTGGGCATTTCAGATATTGATTTACTTCGATTAAGTTTTAAAAATTTATTTCGAATTGTTTTAATTTGTTTACTGTGTTCAACACTTTATTATTTGTTGAATCCTTATCATGTAGCAACAGAAGAATTACTTTCATTTTCGAGCCCAACACTTTTTGATATTCTTCTCGCTTTTTTTGGAGGTTTAGCAGGATTCATCGCTATTTCGCGTAAAGAAGGTAATCGCGTTTTAGTTGGTGTGGCTGTAGCAACTGCTTGTATTCCACCACTTTGTACTGCTGGTTATGGCCTTGCTACTTTACAATGGCAATATATCATTGGTGGACTTTATACTTATGCCCTTAATTCTGTTTTTATTTGTTTATCAACTTATATCATGACTAGATATTTAAAGTTTAAACGAAATGAAAATCAAAATATATCACGTGTCAATTTGTTATTTACGATTATCGCTTCTCTCACCCTCATACCGGGAGCCTATTTAGCCTACAAAATGGGTGTAAAAAATATTTATCTAAGTAGAGCGGATCATTTTATTCAACAAGAATTGGTGAATCACTTTCATGTAATTAATCAAGAAATAAATCCTCAATCAAAAACAATTACAATTGATATCAGTTCTGATATTTATGATAGTTTATTGGTGCCAAGATTAAAGCAAAAATTAAATGATTATTCTTTAGAAACCACAGATCTTGTGATACATCAAACAAGCACCAATCAAGCCATCATTGTTGAGATGCAAAAGGAAATTGAAAAACTAAAAAGTAAGGTTGAGAAGTTTGAAAAAGACAATCATGAGTGATCAGAAATAAATTCAAAATAAAAATTATTGGATATTATCCTTAACTTCATTTATTATCCACAAAATGCTTATGAAGTATACAATATGTATTTTAATTTTTCTTTTGCATACGATCATCTCAAATTCACAAGTGAATATTGCTTCTATCAATCTAAATGATCAAGTTGGTATTGAGCATGCTCAAATAAGGAAGAGTAAAAAAATTTATTTAAATCAAGGGTCTCTATGGAGACGAGATTCGCTTTTGGAAGCGAATTGGCAAAAGTCGAATAAAAATTATATTACAATTTCACCATTAGCACAGATGATTGAAAATGGGGGATATTATATAAAGTATAAAAACGCCGGTCCAGGTTTTCAAGTTGCATATGAAAGAAGTTTTTCTAGAAATGTGAGTCTTTATTTACCTACTTTTTTTTCTATCTATTCAGACTATAAAAGTATTGGCTTGGCATTGAAATTATATCCAAATTCACTTAACCCTATGAAATTTGCATTCATGCCAACATTTATAGTTGGTTCAAATAAAATTCAAGATTACTATTACGATGAAAATGGTTTTACTAAACCTCAAGATGGACGAAGATATTCTTATGTTATTCAATTCAATTCATCAATCAATTTGACTCTACATAAACGCTATTTTTTAAGTGTCATCTTAGGTCCAGGATTTGGTATTGAATCATATAAGTTTAAACATAAATCACTTACAAGTATTTATGGTGTTGATGTAAATGGATATAATAGTCTTAATTTTTATACAGGATTTCATATGGGTTATGCTTTCTAGTATAGAATTATGAGCAGCATAATATGATAAGAAGTGTAAAGAATTAAAATAAGTAAGTATTAAAAAAGATAAAATTATTGATATGAACAACGTGAAAATTATAATCTACTGTCTAATGATATTTTCTTTTTTTTCATGTACGCATGATATGAGATATCCTATTGCAGGGAATTTAGAATATACAATATCTTATAAACCTGATTCTTATATTGTGCTTCACGATTCAATTTTGAGTAGATTAGATACTTTAATTTCAACGAATTATCGCACCTACTCAGCTTCAGGTGATCATGATATAAACTATCGCGAATATGCATCAGTCGATTTTACAACTAATTATGATACAGTGATTAAAAAAAATGTTTGGTTTACTCTTAGAGCAAGTGGAGAAGGTAGGTATTTATCTTTTTCGCTTTTCGCAGAAGGTACCAATCTTGGCGGGGGATCTCTGTATTCGGAACCATTTATTTTAGGATTTTCAAATAATATAAATACATATGATGAATACACGGTTAGAGGAAAGGTTTACAAAACCGTTTTTGAATCCTATGGTATGATGAATTCAACAAATTATTATCACGCATTTTATTCATTACACGATGGGTTAATAAAAATTGATATTCTCAATAAAGGAATACATAAAGTATATGAAATTGAAGAGGCGTATATTGTTCGCTAAGTAGTGATTGCGCTTATTGATTATAAACAACTTGCAATACTGTTTGTCCAACCGCTTTTAAAGTAGCCTTGTCAATAATAGAAATATCATCTTGATGTGTATGCCAATGATCGCCAAATCCACCATTTGGTTTAAGATTAATAATATCTACACATGGAATATTTGCAATTGTATTAATGACTAAATGGTCATCGGTAATTGTGCCACCTGGCTCATTGACAAAATAATTTGAGTAACCTAAGCTTCTGGCGGTATCCCAAATTTCACGTTGAATTGAACCTGCATACTGTTGCGAATTACCTTCAAGTGGAAATCGTGCATCCTTTGAGCCAACCATATCTAAACAAATTCCAAACATGGCTCTATAACCAGTAACATGTGGATTTGCCGCCCAATACTGAGTGCCCAAACACCAACTTAATTCACTCCATTCTGTTTTACCAGCATCTTCAGCATCAACCAATAAAATATCAACACCGATATTCGGTCTAGCGGTTTTTATTTTTGCTGCGATCTCCATCAAAACAGCAACGCCACTTGCACCATCATCAGCAGCGGCAATGGGTTGATTTTTATTTTTGGTATCTTCATCAGCCCAAGGTCTGCTATCCCAATGAGCTAGTAAGAGTACCCTGTCTGTTACAGATGGATTAAATGAAGCAATCACATTGATAGCGGGATATTTTATTTTCGAAACCGGTTGAGTGAGTTCAACACTTTGAACATATACAGTATCAGCATACTTTTTTAATTCTGTCTGCATCCATAAGGCACAATTTTTTTGAGCCTCCGTACCAGGCACTCGAGGTCCAAATGCAAGTTGTGCTTTGACATACTCATAGGCATTATCCGCATTAAAGATGGGTGCAGCCACTTTTGCCGGTGTAGTGCTGTTACTGCTATTTGTTTCAACATCATCAGAACAACTATTTAAACTGATAATTAAAAAAGCGAGACAAATAGTTTTATGCAATGAAGTAAACATATGAAGAAAATAGATTGATAAGTTATAAGTAATTATAAAGTTGATATTGCAAACGTCCAATTTATTTCCAAACCAACAAAATAAATTAATTGAGTTAGAAATTGATTGCTCTATTCTAATTCAATTTCTTGCGCATGAATAATTTCTTTATCTGTTCCTGTTTTATGAACAAACGCAATGATATGACAATTTTCTTTTTTAATGGTTGTAGTTGGAATGGTTGGAATTGTAAACGTTACAAATTTTTCATACACTCTTCCTTTTTCTTTTGTTGTTGTGGCATCTTTAAATGTTGATCCTGGAACAGGCGTAATAATTTTTCTGAGTATATGATTATGTTCATAATCAGGAATTTTCACAACACTCGAATCTTGGTAATCTTTTACATGATCTTCAATTAGGTAAATTGACATCGCAAGATCACCACTCCAATCCTCAGTAAATATTGTTTTTGTTGAAATTAAATATTCGTTTAATTCACCAGTGGGTGTGGAGGTTAATTCAATATTTAAAGGCGTAGTTTTGACTAGGAGTTCATCAATTTTTGAAGCCCAATTATTGAGTTTAAAAAAGTAATTGAAATCAGCACTTCCTGTATTCAATCGGTCGATCGCGGCATAAGGTTTGCTTGGATCTTTCCCTTCAATAAACATAACAAGATCCATTGCATCTGTTGAATTGAAATCATATTTTGAAGGTGCCTGAAAATCATTTAAAAATTGAGAATAAACTGCCACAGACAGAATTTTATTTGGATATTGGGTTTTTAAATCACGTAATATTTTTGCACCTAATGGACAATTTGAACAATGTACTCCTGTTGCTTCTTCAACCAAAATATGCTTTGATTGACTTGCAGGAATCGTACTTATAACATAAGTTGAATCTTTAGTATTTTTTTGATCCTTTAAAATTAAGCCAGACGGCACTTGTTCTTTTGTGCAACTTGACAAAGCCCATAAAGCCAGTGCAGAAAAGAGAATGAATTTATTTTTCATACAACTATTTTTTTATTTATTAAAAACTCGAAGTGATACCAATTTTAAATCCGCTAAAAGCTGGTTCGTAACGACAAACGCCACCTGTGCAATTTATACCATCTACTTGTTTTACATATTGCGCTGTAAATCTATGCGAATCTTTAGTATAAGCCACAAAAATATTTGGATAATGATGCGCCTCTTTTACATGCTTTTTATTCGGAGCAACATTATACATATCAGAAACAGCAAATGCCCATGACGGTGCAATATTAAACTCTAATAAAGCAAATGCCCACGAACCATAATCTTGTTTTGTGCTCATATATTGCAGTTCAAGTCGTAATGATTTTTTCTTATCTATTTTGTAACCAATTTCAATAAAAGGAGTAATTGCGTTTATCTCAGGATATTCTTCTTCAATTTTTTGTTGATATAATGATTGATTATAGACTAAATATTGAGCTCCGAAATGAAAAAGAAAGTTTTTTACACTTCTTATTTCGGTCTCTGCAAAAACCTCTCTATACAAGGGCACACCTTCAAGTGTATTGATATGGGTATAAGCGCCATTAAAATTTAGTTTTTCAGATGGGGTATAAAAAGCATTTAAGTTATACGATTCTTCAGATAAATCTTGAGATGGTGGTGTATATCGTGCAATTAATCGTTGAGGACGAATTTGTGCAATAATCGGTTGCCAATTCACCATACCTTTTAATAAAATTTCATTCGGTGAAGTACGCATCACAAAATTTTCAGTTCTTTTAAATGAGGCATTCACACCAAATTTATTAAGTGCATAACCAAAGGTTGAATACACTACATTACCATTTCTGTTTTTCAATGCGCCATCGATCACAATGGCTTCCTCTGATTTAATTGCCCCTTCGAGATACCAACTAAAATTGCCCGCATTTAAAGTATTATAAATGGTGGCAGCATTCACATTATAGGTAGGCACAAACCGCTCAGCTTCTGGCATATTATTAATATTTGAAACTATATTATTCATACTCGCTTGGTCTAAAGTACGGTTAGTAATTCCAATTCCTGGTGTAATATGTGCTTTTGAACCAAGATCAAAATCACCTTCAGCATTAAAACCTTTGATAATTGGTTGCCAACGTTCAAACACATTTTTTGATTGACCGGTAAATCCTTTCAACGATAATTTATCACTTAATCGATATCTTAAATGTAAGCCAAACAAAGCATTGTCAATTAATAAACCTCGATCTTCATAAGCTCTAAATATCATCCCACTGCCTATTTGATCATAAATATGTCCTCCTGTTACAGTTAATTTCTTAAACTCTTTACTTAAACTAAACATACCAATACCTGCGCCAGATAAAGCTGAGGTTGGATTTTGTAAATTTGAATTGTTGAATGCATCAAATCGAACAACACCGGTAAATCCATAACCCGAATAGCGCAATCCTAACCATCCTTCGCCACCACTTAAAAAATTATCGTACAATTGATTATCAGAAGCTTTGATATTTGTATCTCTTTGAAAAAAATTGACATTCATCATCAAATCACCTGAGAGGTTTCCTTGCTGAGCATTTGCAATAGTCGAAAAAATGAAGGGGATAACGTAGAGAATTCTTTTCATGAAAATAAAATATGTAATAGACAAATGTAATTAATGTTTTAGAATAAGGATAATTTGCAACCAAAATATACAGATTTAGAGATAAACACGATATTTATCAAGGAAATGAAGTCATTGTGATTTTCGAACGAACTCTAAATAAAAGACTTAAATATGCTTCATATCACTTAAACTTGTAAAAATTAAATGAGTATGAAACGAACAGTGCTAATTACTGGTGCAACAAGTGGCATCGGAAAAGCCATTGCAATAAAATTTGCAAAAGAAGGATACAATATTGTGTTTGATAGTATTGATACAGATGGCGAACAAATAGCGCAGTCAATTGCTGATGAATATAAAATTCAACATCTTTATTTTGCTGTCAATATTATAGATAAAGAAGCGGTGAAGAAAATGGTATCAGATTCTGTTTTAAAATTTGGATCGATTGATATCTTAATTAATAATGCAGGTATTCAATTTGTTTCGCCAATTGATGAATTTCCAGATGAAAAATGGGATGCCATTATTGGTGTTAATTTAAGTTCTGCTTTTCATTTAACGAAAGCAGTTTGGCCCAAAATGAAAGAAAAACAATTCGGCAGAATTATAAATATTGCTTCTGCTCATGGCTTAGTTGCCTCAGCATATAAAAGTGCCTATGTGGCTTCAAAACATGGTATTATTGGTTTTACAAAAGCTATTGCGTTAGAAGGTGCTGAGTTTGGAATAACTTGTAATGCCATTTGTCCAGGATATGTACATACTGCCATTATTGACAAACAAATTCCAGATCAAATGAAGGCACATAATATGACAAAAGAAGAAGTTATTGAAAAAATAATGCTCGACAAACAAGCTATTAAAGAATTTATATCAGCCGATTTAATTGCTGATGCCACTTTGTTTTTAGCTAACGAAAATGCCAGAACCATAACGGGAATATCGTTACCTATTGAAGGTGGATGGACGGCAGAATAGTTTTTATCATCTAATCATTTGAACTAAATTTTTTATTCATCAACACCAACAAAGCAATATGTCACATAAAATAAAAAAAGGATATGCCGAAGTAAATAGCATTAATCTTCACTATATCGAATATGCAAATGATCAGCCTAAAATGATTCTATTACATGGGTTAACGGCAAATGCTTTTGCTTTTAATGGTTTAGTTCAAGCTGGTTTGACAGAACATTTTTCGGTCGTTAGTGTTGATCAGCGAGGCCGCGGACAAAGCTCAAAACCAGCATTTGCCTATAGTATTAAAGATCATGCTTTAGATATCATTGGCTTACTCGATTTTTTAGATATCGATAAAATTCATATCTGCGGACATTCATTTGGAGGATTAATGGCAACCTATTTGGCTTATCATTATCCTCATCGTTTTGAAAAAGTAATTATACTCGATGCGGCACCCGAAATGAATCCGAAGGCGCCTGAAATGTTGGCACCTGCATTAAGTAGAATTGATCATCAATATGAAAATTTTGATGCTTTTATTGAAGTGGTTAAACAAGCACCCTATATTTCATTTTGGGATGAAGCCATGACAGAATATTATAAGGCAGATGTGGTTACCTCTGATGATGGTAAGGTTGAACCACGAAGCAATATTGCCGATATTACTCAAATTGCAATGGGTGTAGCCAAAGAAGACTGGACAAAATATTATTCAGAAATATTACAACCAACATTAATGGTAGTGGCACTCGATGATTATACTTTAGAACAACCATTATTACCTGTTGAAAAGGCTAAAAAAATTCTAAAGAAAATGAAGAAGGCAAATTATGTTGAAGTAGATGGCAACCATCAAACAATGTTATTCGGTAAAGGTGCCATGCAAATTGTGGAAGCAATTGTAAAATTTATCCAATAAGTAGCAGGCCCTAATTACATTCATGATGAGTATTTAATGCCATATCGATTTCCCTCTTTCTGGTATAAAAACAAAGTCAAAAAGAAAATAAAAAACACGGTTCCCGCTTGCACTTCAAGCATATCATCTGTACTAATATTAAATAAAATCAATAGCACCAGCCAATATCCTAATGGACGTTTATTGGTAAACAATAAATAGCCTGATACGAAAAGAATAAGAAATAGTAATACAACACCGACTATTCCCAAATCAAGCCAAGTATGAAGTATTTGATTATGTGTATGCATATTTTCATTCGCTAAATTGTGGTATCCTTCTTTTATAAATTGTTTTTTAAGTTGAGGATTCGCTTCTCCAGTACCATATCCAATTAGCCAATTTTGTTTTATTAAATGCCATTCGGTAGTCCATGCCGCAATTCGACTGCCCGTTGAATTTTCTAAAATAACATTTGTATCAATTACGGCGGTATCATTAAACGTTTCGTTGATTCGATATTTAATATTCGGAATTTGAATTGCTAGAAGTATCGTAATAAATAAGGAGAGAATGAAGACAAGTATTCTCGTTAATATATTTTTTATTCGTGAAGTTGCTAACCACAATAAAAACAAGCCAAAGCATCCTAAAAATAGAATGGTCGTTTTTGAAATCAACATTAAAATTGCTGTAGATAAAAACAAAATTAACCCAATGAATGCAATTGATTTTAGACTGATTTTATTTTTTATATCTAGCCATTGAAAAATACAAAAAACTAAAGCAAAGGCAAAATAATTTGAATAATAGCCCGGATGCATAATGCCTTCAGAAATACTCATCCTGTTTAAAACTAAAATCCATCCTTTGTCAATATAATGTAAATATGAATAGATGCAAGCATAGCAAAATGAAAGACAACATGATATAGAAAAAATGAAAAGTAGTAATTCAGTCTTTTTTTTATCAAGATAATGTTCCGTTGAAAAAAGTAGAGGCAGTATGAAAAAACTTAATTTGACTTCGATTGTTTGCCAACCTTGGATTTTATAATCACTCCAAATTAGTGCAATCAGATGGAGTAAAAAAAAGCTAATCAATAAATAAATTGATATTCGTTGCATATTGCTAAGTCGCGAACTCAATTGATATGCTGACGTTTTACTTGAAATCAGCAATAAACATTTGTCAATTAATTTTCGATCAAGTGTCCAATGAACAACTAATAAAATAATACCTATTGAGTTTAAACGTTCACTCCATGTAAATGAAATGGCGGTTAAAATTACCAATACATACCAGGTGTTTGCCCTATTCAATGCAGGAAAAGTGAACATAGATGCACGAAGATAATCAACCAAGCTTGTATCTTTGCCATCATGTTACTAGAAATACACCCTAAAAATCCAGATGAACGCAAAATTAAAATGGTGCTTGAATGTCTTCGCAAAGGTGGCATTATTGCTTATCCTACTGATACCATTTATGGTTTAGGATGTAGTATTGAGCAACCTGAAGCCATCAATAGAATTTGCCGAATCAAAAATATTCTCCCTGAAAAAGCATTATTATCTTTTATTTGTTCCGACTTAAGTCATTTAAGCGAATACACTAAATCGATTGATACACCTATTTATCGTTTTTTAAAACAGTATTTACCGGGTCCTTATACATTTATTCTTCCTGCAAGTAAAAAAACACCTAAGCTGCTTCGAACAAAAAAAGAAACGGTTGGTATTCGTGTTCCCGATAACGAAATTTGTCGAACAATCATTGCCGAATTAGGTCATCCTATTTTAAGTACATCATTGCCTTATGATGAAGATGATATTCCTTATTCAGATCCAAGTTTAATATTTGAAGAGTTTGGCCATTTGATTGATATTGTAATCGATGGCGGACCAGGCGGTGTTATACCTTCAACCATTGTTGATTGCACAAAAAATCCACCAGAATTAATTCGCGAAGGATTAGGCGTAATTGATTAGTTCATATGTTTTGATTGGAACACATTCAATTCATCTTCTAAAGTTAAGTAAGGGAACTCTTGTTTTAATTGAACACAAATTAAATAATGTTCGTGTAAAAATTTTTGATGTGCTTCACTGTCTTTATTTCTTGAGATAT
>DAOOQH010000094.1:0-12375 GCA_035388625.1 Chitinophagaceae bacterium
AAAGCCCTGAATGGAGTGCAGTGAAACGTAGCGAAATGAAGGCTTGGAATGATAGCCGGAACTTTGAACGGTTTGGATTCTACTGTTGATAGCCCCAAAATTTTACTTCTTAGATTAACGTTTTTCGAAACTTCAGGAGAGATGATTGATAGTCACTTTTAAGAATTAATATTCGAATGATTTTACCTCAAACTGGACCAAATCAAATAGGAGATTGCCTCCTTCGACTTAATGATTCCAATTTTATGTGAGTACCGTCACTTCGAGGCACGAAGCAGTCTGAGTTTAAACTTTTCATTTAGATTGCTTCGTCGTACCTCCTCGCAACGACATACTTTATTAGGAGAACCGTCATTTTATTTATTTGCAAAAGCAGCCTATTCTAATTTCTTTCAATATTGATTTTAGACTGCCTTTACAGATAATCATCAAAATTGGTAATGTGCGAATCATGGAATATGTTTCTAAAATTCTGTAATGCTTACACTAACTAAAAGCATCAATTTTGTTGGATAGAAAGTAATCCAAACAAAATTAAAAATGAGCAATACCGAAAATTTGAATAACGAAGAAGCCATAAACAAATTAAAAAGTTTGGTGGATGATATTATGGTTTGTCTTTTTTGTACAAACTTAAAAATTGACGATGGTTCGACTTGTCGACCTATGACAGTTATAAAGGTTTGCGATCAAGGCAATCTTTGGTTTTACAGCGAAAAGAATAGCATTAAAAACAAAGAAATTGAGCAGAATAAACATGTTCAATTATTTTTTTCAAGCCCTGCGAAAAGCTCCTACCTTGTAGTAAATGGAGATGCTGAAATAATTTTAGACAAAAGTCAAATTGAAGAACTCTGGACACCTGCAGCAAAAATTTGGTTTAAGGAAGGCAAGGATGATCCAACTATTTCTATCATCAAAGTATCTCCAACCTCTTGCTATTATTGGGATACAGATGGCAATAGGATGATCAATTTTTTAAAGATGGTGGCATCGGTTGTTACAGGAGCCAATTTAGTTACAGGCAACCAAGGTGCATTAAACGTTTGAGTAAATCTCAATCATTCAGATTAGTCATATTTTAAATAACAATTAAACAAAAAAAATGGAAAACGAAAAAACAATTGATGTACTAAACACACTTATCACAATTAATAATGATAGAATTGAAGGTTACGAAACAGCAGCCAAAGAAACTGAGGAACAAGATTTGAAAACGCAGTTTGCAAAGTTCGCATCAACGAGCCATAAATGTAAATCTGAATTAGTACATGAAGTTAACAAGTTAGGTGGTAAGCCAGCTGAAGGGACAAAGAACACGGGTAAATTTTTTCGTGTTTGGATGGATGTAAAAGCTGCATTGACAGGGAAAGATAGAAAAGCCATTCTCAATTCGTGCGAATATGGCGAAGACATTGCAAAGGACACTTACAAAAAAGCATTGGATAATGATATTGAAAATTTAAATGCCGAACAGCAAACTATGATCAAATCACAACATAGTTTATTGGTTGCTGATCACGACCATGTAAAATCAATGTTAGCTGCTCTCGCGACTGCATAAGTATTTTTTTAGTAGTTGATTTAAGACCGTTGCAATAAGATCGAGCGTATTAAGGAAATTGGCGTTATCTTTTATACAATCAAGAATTTTGCAGCGGTCTTCATTTAAAGAGTTAAGTCTCAAATTAAAATTAGTTCAACTACTACAGGACCCAAGGTAGTCAAATGACTGCGTTTTAGAAAATCAAAATATAAATAAAAATGCCTCATCTAGTTATCATTTCATCAAGCGTAAGACGAGAACGTAAAAGCCACAATGTTGCATTATACTTTCAACATTATTTGGAAGAGAATAATTTAGCAAGTTCTGAAATTTTAGATTTAAAGGAATACAATTTTCCCATTTTTCAAGACACCATTAAAACTTTAAAAAATCCATCAGCTAATGTGATTGATTTTGCCAATAAGATAAAAAGTTCGGATGGAATTATCATAGTTACACCCGAATACAATGGAAGTTTCCCTGCGAGTTTAAAAAATGCGATAGATTTATTGTATGATGAATGGCATGGCAAACCCATTTCGATTAGCACTGTATCAGCTGGTATTTTTGGTGGATCACAAGCCTTGGTTTCTTTACAATTTATTCTTTGGAAAATAGGTGCATGGACAGTCACCAATATGTTTCCTGTGCCCAATGTTGAAAAAGATTTTGATGAGAAGGGTTCGGCACTAAACAAAGTAGCTACTGATAAATTAGCAAAAGTTTTTATAGCTGAACTATTAGCATGTGTAGAGGCTAATAAACTTGCACTTAAGTCTTAAATTGAATTTTGCGTTGAGCATGTGATATCAATTTATATTGATTGTCATCATATACCTAAATTTAAATTGGATAAGTGGCCTTATTAATGAATGGTCAATTTGTATTTATAAATTTTACTTAATCCATTTTCACTATTTGATATATAAGCCTGATATTCTTTTAAACTTTTGAATTTAGTTGGATTAAGATTATTTCGTTTACTTGTAAAATAAAGAGTCGCATTTTTATTATCGTAAAATGGACAATATTCCATGTACTTTGTATTAATATCCGATCCCATGTTTTCTGCTTTCATCCATTCTCCTGATTTGTCTTTTTTTGCAAGATATAAATCGCCACTTCCCAACCCGTCTTTAGCATTGTATTTCGTATAGATAAGAAAGGTTTCATCTAATGATATAAAGGCATTGAATTCGTAACCTTCGCTATTGATTTGAGTGTTTAAGATTTCAGGTTGAGCATATTCTTTGCCATTCCATTTGCAAAAATAAATATCATCTTTTCCTAATCCATTTTTACTATCCATAGTGAAATAGAGATTATTATTTGAAGCTAAAGTTGGATAAAATTCATTGTTATCAGAATTTACATTGTTTCCAACGTTGATGGGTTTAGACCAACTACTTTTTAGATTGATTCTTTCAACAAACCAAATGTCAAAATCACTTTTAGTTTTAGCAGAATCATTTTTATTTCTATCAGATGCAAAATAAAGCCGTTTACCATCGCTGGTCAGAAAAGGTTCCATGTATGAATATTCATCACAAAAAGGCATTAATTCGGGTTGATCCCATTTGCTGTTTTTTACACAAACAATTTGTGATAAATCTTGGTTCGCACTTTGAATGGTAAAAAAAGCCTCTTCATTATTTTCAGACAAACAAAAATCTCTTACATTCTGATAGATATTTAAGTGCTTGCTAAGCAATTCTACTTGTTGACCAAAACTACAATTGGCTATAAGTATGAATAAAAGGGTTAGAAATTTCATATTACTTAATTTAATTATTGTATCAAACTTTAAAATTTATGGTACTTTTTTTCCTCGAATGAATAAATGGTACGATCGACTATCACTCATAAAGGCAGTTTGAAATGAAATGGTATCGAAATGTTTAAATCCACCTTCACCTATATACTCTGGAAATGAAAATCCGGGATCTATTTTAAGTTCGCCAGATTCAAATATTTGAAACATATGTTCTGAAAGAAAACTATCATTTTTAAATTTCATATGTATAGCTCGCTGAGGAATGGTATCAAAAAACAAACCTTTGACAAACTCGTTTTTGTGATAATAAAAATCAACCAAGAGATTGGTATCTATATAATAATTGGAAATAGGAAATTTACTATCAGAAAAGGATTGTATGTATTGAATTTGAAATTGACCACTATAAAACTGTCGGTAATCAATTGGAGTGATAAACTCATCCTTATCGCATCCGACAAGTATCAGTAATAGAATAAAAGCTGATAAAATATAAGTTCTATACATTGCAATAAAGATAGATAAATTTATTTGAGAAGAATAAGATACTTAAACCCAAGTTACGCATTAGAATTTGACAAAGGAAAATGCTAATGTGTTAGTTGGATTTACCCCGATTTAGAAATTGTTTTCAGGCTTTGTAAAAGGTTGAATTACAATTCCTTTATCGTTTCGGCATTTCTGATGTTGAATCTGGGTTAAAATCAAACTAATAACCCTAATCAGAATTAAATAAATAAATTCAACAGGAAAAAGGTCAACTTAAACATGACAGACCTAGCTTCAATAATACCGACAACATGTATGAATTGGTTCACTCACAAGGCATCAGCAAAATACCTTCATATATTTTCTATTGAATTAAAGGCCAATTTAAAAAATGTTGATGTTATTACTTTTACTTATCCCCAAACTTTTAAAATTGACTTCACTCTATTAACTTTGCGCGTTCACTGACAAGCTTCTTCACTTAAAAGTAAATTGCTTACAGTAACAAAATAAGTTCGGTTTTTCATTTCATCACGCGAATACACTCGTGGTAAAAAAAAAATGCCTAAAGACAACTCAATTCATTCCGTTTTAATTATTGGTTCTGGTCCAATTATCATTGGTCAAGCTTGCGAGTTTGATTATAGTGGAACGCAAGCCGCTCGATCTCTTAGAGAGGAAGGTGTTAAAGTGATTTTGATTAATTCAAATCCAGCTACTATCATGACAGACCCCATGATGGCCGATCGGGTTTACCTACTGCCATTAACTGTTGAAAGTATTGAGCAAATATTAGAAGAAAATCAAATTGATGCGGTTCTTCCAACTATGGGTGGACAAACGGCACTGAACCTTGCCAAAGAAGCTGAAGAGCTTGGCATTTGGGAAAAATATAATGTTCGACTGATTGGTGTTGATATTAAAGCCATTGATAAAGCTGAGGATAGAGAACAATTTCGTCAATGGATGATTCAACTCGGTGTAAATGTTGCGACAGCCAGAACCGCTAATTCATATTTAGAAGGAAAAGAATTTGCGCAAGAAATTGGATTCCCATTAGTGATTCGGCCATCCTTTACCCTTGGTGGAACAGGCGGTGGTTTTGTACATGATAAAGATGATTTAGATGAAGCATTAAATAGAGGATTACAAGCCTCACCTATTCATGAAGTACTGGTTGAGAAAGCCGTTTTAGGTTGGAAAGAATTTGAATTAGAATTACTTCGCGATAGCGCCGACAATGTTTGTATTATTTGTACTGTTGAGAATTTTGATCCGATGGGTGTGCATACTGGCGACTCAATTACAGTAGCACCTGCCATGACATTGAGTGATACAGCCTTTCAACATATGCGAAATACCGCCATCAAAATGATGCGTGACCTTGGTAATTTTGCGGGTGGTTGTAATGTACAGTTTGCACTAAATCCTGAGACTGAAGAAATTATTGCCATTGAAATCAATCCAAGGGTTTCTCGCTCATCTGCGTTAGCAAGTAAAGCTACTGGATATCCAATTGCAAAGGTTGCCGCGAAATTAGCATTGGGCTATACTTTGGATGAATTAAAAAATCAAATTACTGGCACCACATCTGCGTTTTTTGAACCCGCTCTCGACTACGTTATTGTAAAAATACCTCGGTGGAATTTCGATAAATTTAAAGGCGCTAAAGATACACTTGGCTTACAAATGAAAAGTGTTGGTGAGGTAATGGCTATTGGAAGAAGTTTTACTGAAGCAATTCAAAAGGCATGTCAAAGTCTCGAAAACAATGCGGTTGGACTAGGTTATTATGGAAAGAGCTTAATGAAAACGGATGATATTCTTGAATATTTAAAAACGCCAAAATGGGATAGGATATTCAGAATCAAAGATGCATTAATGGCAGGCGTAAGTGTAAATTCAATTTCAAAAGCGAGCCATGGTATCGACAAATGGTTTTTATACGAAATAAAAAAACTTTGTGATATTGAAAAGGAAATTGAAAAATATAAAATTGATACCTTACCAACTGAATTACTTGAAAAAGCCAAACAAAATGGTTTTGGCGATGAGCAAATCGTTCGTATCATGAATGATGGTACTGAAGATGAATTATACGAAAAAAGAAAATCGCTGGGCATCACCCGAGTGTTTAAAATGGTTGATACTTGTGCCGCTGAATTTGAAGCCTTAACTCCTTATTTTTATAGCACCTTTGAAACCAAATCAAAATTTTCAACCATCCAACATAATGAATCAAAAGTAACTGATAAAAAGAAAATCATTGTATTAGGAAGTGGTCCGAATCGAATAGGGCAAGGTATTGAATTTGACTATTGTTGTGTACATGGCTTACTTGCAATTAAAGAATGTGGTTATGAAGCGATCATGATCAATTGCAATCCCGAAACAGTAAGTACCGATTTTGATATGGCCGATAAACTTTATTTCGAACCAGTTTATTGGGAACATGTTTGGGAAATTATTGAACATGAAAAACCAGAGGGTGTTATTGTTCAATTGGGCGGACAAACAGCACTCAAAATTTCGAAAAAATTATTTGAAAAAGGAATCAAAATTATTGGTACTTCATTCGATAATATGGATATCGCCGAAGATCGTGGTCGATTCTCAGACATGCTTAAAGATCTTGGTATTCCTTATCCCGACTACGGAAGTGCATATACCGTTGAAGAAGCCATTGAAGTTGCAAATACCGTCGGTTATCCTGTATTGGTTCGTCCAAGTTATGTATTGGGTGGACAAAGAATGAGAATAGTAATTAATGATGAAGAGGTTGAAAAAGCGGTGATTAGTATTATCAAACATATTCCTGATAATAAAATTCTAATTGATCATTTCTTAGATAGATGTCAAGAAGCTGAAGTAGATGCAATTTACGATGGCGAACAAATTCATATCATGGGTGTTATGGAACATATTGAACCAGCGGGTATTCATAGTGGCGATAGTCATGCCATGTTACCTGCTTTCAATTTAACGCCACTCATTGTGACAACAATGGAGCATTACGCGCTAAAAATTGCAAAGGCGTTGAATATTGTTGGTCTTATTAATATTCAGTTCGCCATTAAAGATGGTAATGTATATGTCATTGAAGCCAATCCACGTGCATCGCGTACAACACCTTTTATAGCTAAGGCATACCAAATTCCATATTTAAATATTGCCACTAAGATCATGTTAGGGGCGAATAAACTTTCAGATTTTACCTACGACAAAAAGCTAGTGGGCTTTGCAATGAAAGAGCCCGTTTTTTCATTTGATAAATTTCCTGGAGTAAATAAAGAACTTGGGCCAGAAATGAAAAGTACCGGAGAGGCTATTCGATTTATTAAAGATTTACGCGATCCTTATTTTAGACAATTGTATAAAGATAGAAGTATGTACTTGAGTAAATAGGAATGTGTTGAAATCAAATGAGGATGAAATAATTCTTATTTACTTCTTCTTCTCTTGTTTATCAAACCAAACCAACAAAGCAGGTAGGACTGTTAAATTGGTAAGCATCGCCATAAAAAGTGTAAGCGCAGTTAAGTAACCCAATGCTTTTGTACCATCAAATTGTGAAACTAAAAACACAATAAATCCAGCCGCTAATATCAATGAGGTGTAAATAATACTAATACCCGTTTCTTGAATCGTAGCTTTAATCGTATCTTGAATATTATAATTATACTTAGGTAAATCTTGTTTATAGTTCACTAAAAATCGAATAGTTACATCTATAGCAATACCTAAGGCAATACTAAATACAAGCACTGTGGAGGGTTTCAATGTAATCTTAAAATAACCCATTACGCCTGCGGTAATGGCTAATGGAATCATATTGGTAATAATTGAAATCAACACAATACGCCATGAACGAAATAAAAATATCATGCAAAAGATAATCATGATTAAGGCTAGGACCAGACTATCACGTAAACTATTAATGATGAATCTGCTTCCTTCAAGAAATACGATACTTGTGCCTGTAAATGAAACATGATATCGTGAAGTGTCAAATATTGCATTGGCATTTTGTTGAATACTATCTAATAAAACAGGTAATTTTTGAGAGCCTATATCTTCAATGCCAACACTAATTCGTGTAAATCGTTTACTTGAATCAACAAAAGAACTCACCAATTGCGAAAACTGCGATGTTTTATTTGCATCTGTTTTCATACGCAAATACGGTAATAAAAAAGCTACATCAAAACTATTGGGTACACCATAACTACTGCTATCACCATCATAATAAGCTTGACGAGCAAATTTAATAGCCTCAACAACCGACAAAGGTTTAGCAATTTGAGGATAGTTACTTAATGCCATCGACAATTCATCAAGTTTTTGCAGAGTAGGTAGTGTGGTTGCTCCGTTTTTCTTTTTAGTATCTATCACAATTTCAAGTGGCATAACCCCATGAAAATTTTTCTCGAAATATTTTAAATCTGTATAAATTTTGTTCTTCTTAGGCAGGTCATCCACAATATATCCGAGGGTTTTCAATTTCATAATACCCAAAACCGAAATGATAACCATTACAGTCCAAAATACAGTCACATATTTTTTATGATTCAATACCCAAAATTCAAACTTCAATAAAACAGCGCTTAAAAATTTGTTTTCTAAATATTTCGTGTGCTTTTCTTCTGGTTCTTTTAAGTAACTAAAAATAGCAGGAATAGAAAACAGGGAGAGAAGAAATACAACAATAATACTAATACCCGCAATCAATCCAAATTCTTTTAATACTTCACTTTTTGTAAAATAAAAAACACCGAATCCAATGGCAGCAGTTAAATTGGTAAATAAGGTAACAACCCCCATACGTTCAACCATACTCAATAAGGCCTCCTTTTTATTACCCAATAACGAATACTGTGTATGATATTTATTTAAAAAGTAAATACAATTTGGTATACCAATTACAACCACCAAAGGACCCACCAAGGCGGTTAAAATGGATATCCGATAATCCATTAAATACAATAAACCAAGTGCCCATAAAACCCCAGCAAATACAATGAGCACCGAAAAAATGACTGAACTAAATGATCGAAAAAATAAAAATAATATGAAGGCAGTTAATAATAATGAGGCTATCAAAATCAATTTCATTTCATACTGAACACTTTGAGCAAACTCTGTTCTAATAAATGGCAATCCAGAATAATGCATTTCTGTATTGGTTTCATTCGAAAATGTTTCAGTAACCAATTTAATCTCATTAATAATTCGAACTCGTTCTGCTGTTTTTAATTTTATCTTATCTAAATAGATAGCTGTGAGATATGAATTTGTAGAAGGATTGTATAAAAGATTTTTATAAAAAGGGAGATTCAAAAATTCGTGCACACTTGAATCAAAATTCTTGGTTGAATTAAATATTGGTTCAGCAATTAATTTACTTGAACTATCAGTCTCTTGTTTTTTAACATTAATAGAAGTTGGAATACTCAGCATATTTTCAACACCATCAACTTTTTTAATCGCCTCTTGCCATTCAACAAATTTTTTAAAAAATGTAGGTTCAAAAACATCTTTGGTATCAAAACCCACCACTAACATCCCCCCATCTTCACCAAACATTTTTTTAAAATTTTGATGTTCAATATACTTAGGATTGTCAACAGGAATTGCACTACTTAAATCATATTTCATTTTTGCTTTACTTGCAAAAATTCCCATGATGATGGTTGAAATAGAAATGACGATGAGAAGAGGTGCTCGAAAGCGCAGTATAAATTGAGCAAGTAGTTTCCACATAAGGGGCGCAAAGATACCATTAATCATAAAAAATAGAAATACAAAATACTAAAGTTTCGTTTCTATCGTTAAATATCAACTTTGTGTCATTATAATATCATCTTAACACATTATACTTGGTTTAACGCAAACACTTGTCTGCTGTGTAAGAAAGTCGAACTTATCTGTTGAGCAAAGATGTAAATACATTATTTTTGAACTATGAATCTATCCAAGTTACTTCAGGTATGTGCTATCCTTTTGATATTGATTTATCCTACAATTCAATACGCACAGCAAGTTCCAATTGGACAATGGCAAACGCATTCTTCATTTAATTCATCCGCGAGTGTTGAAAAAGTAAATGATAAAATATTTGCTGCAAAAACAAATCTTTACTCATACTCTATCACTGAAAAAGATTATACGCATTATTCAAAAGTGAATGGTTTAAGTGATGTGAATATTCAATTTATACAATACGATCCATCAACCAACAATTTATTAATTGTTTATGAGAACGGGAATATTGATTTAATGCAAGAAAATACGTTTTCAAATTTACCAGATATCAAAAATTCTAACTTTACTGGAAGTAAGCGAATCAACTCTGTTTTTTTTAAAAACAAGTACATGTATCTATGCACCGACTTTGGCATTGTTGTATTAGATCCAACTCGAAAAGAAATTAAAGAAAGTTACGTGCTTCAACAAGCCTCAGAGGTTTTAAAAATAAAAGCACTCACCACCTATCAAGGAAATTTTTATGCCGCCACAGCGAATGGTATTTATAAAGCGAGTGAATCGAATCCAGCATTGCAAAACTTTTCAAACTGGACAGCTATTACCAGTTCACCCACACAATATATTTTCAATCATCAAAATCAACTGTATTGTGCCAATGAGACTTTTTTGTATGCTATAAATAGTGATACCCTAAGTTTTGAATATGAGGCAAAAGCGCCAATCACAAATATTACCCAAGGTATCAATGACATTTACCTCACTGAACGAAATGAAAATCGACGTGTCATTATGATACTTAATCAAGATGGTTTACCAATTGATTCAGTTTTTAATACCAATTCAAATGACCTTGTTGAATACTCACCCACCGAAATTTGGGATGCCGATGAATGGGAAGGTTTAATACAATTGTCAAACCGAAAGGATAAAAATAAATTTAATCCAAACGGTGTGTATAGTAATAGCTATTATAAATTATCAGTTTTTAACGATGATATTTATGTGTGTGCGGGTGCCGAATCGGGTTGGATCGCCTCTTTTAATTCAGGCGGTATTTCAAAATATTCAAATGGTAGCTGGGATTATTTTAATCGTTATGTAGGAACACCTAGCATGGATAGTGTGATTGATATTGTTGATTTAATTGTAGATAAAAAAACAAAATATATTTATGCTGCGTCTTATGGAGGCGGCTTGCTTGAAATACATCCCGATAAAACCACAACTGTTTTTAAAAACAATGGGTTTATTCAAAGTCAATTAGGCAATCCAGGCGCTAATATTATATTCGGATTAGCATTCGATGAAAAAAATAATTTGTGGATGAGTAATTATTCTGCACCCGAACAAATGGTTGTGAAAAAGGCGGATGGCAGTTGGCAAAAATTTGGTTTCCCATATAGTCAAGGCGAAAAATCGGCAGGTCAAATTGTGATAGACAATGCCAGTCAAAAATGGATGATAGCACCGCGTGGCATTGGTGTGTATGTGCTCAATGATAATAATACAATTGACAATAAAAACGATGATGAAATTCGTTTGCTAACTGCAGGTGCGGGTAGCGGTAATTTACCCAATAATCAAATCTCCTCTATTTTAAAAGATAAGAATGGAAAAATTTGGATTGGCACTTCTGATGGAATTGGTATTATTAATTGCCCTGAAAATATTATGGATCAAAGCAGTTGCGATGGCGAATTGAAAATTGTAAAATACGATTTAAATGCAGGTCTTTTATTTCAACGTGAATCAATCAATGCCATGGCAGTTGATGGTGCCAATAATAAATGGATAGGCACTAATAATGGCATTTGGCTTATATCTGATGATGCCGAACGTATCATTCATCAATTTAATAAAGATAATAGTCCGCTACCATCCAATGAAGTAAAAAGTATTGTAGTGCAACCCAATAGCGGTGAAGTATTTATTGCAACTAACGCAGGACTTGTATCATATAGAAGTGAAGCCACTGATGGTAAATTAGATAATTCATCGATGGTTATTTTCCCTAATCCTGTACCAAGTAATTACCAAGGCATGATTGCCATGAAAGATTTAGTAGAAAACGCCGATGTCCGAATTACGGATGTAGCTGGTCAATTAGTGTATCGCACCAAAGCACAAGGCGGTCAAGCAACATGGAATGGGAAAAATTATTTAGGCGAACGACCTCGAACAGGTGTTTACTATGTATTTGTCACCAATGCTGATGGTAGCGAATCAAAGGTTGGGAAATTTATTTATAACGAATAAATTATACCGGATTATACAAAATAAGTAGTCCAATAATTTGTACAACAATTTATTCTATCGGCATTAACCATTGTAAAATTTAAAGAAGTCCTTTGGACTAATTTTAAATTACAATTGGTATAATTTGGGTTATCAGCTTCATTTTTTTGATGAGCAAATGGGCGATGGCACCGTTTTAACTGTCAATCATTCTTCAGCAACTTTTCATATTTAGTTGTTTCAGTCCTTATCGGTTGGTATCTCCGCAAACTTGTCCCGTGGTTTGTGTCCTGAGGCTGACCGAGAATAGTTTACTGATTTTTAATCAGCATAGTTTACAACTAAC
>DAOOQH010000095.1:0-12361 GCA_035388625.1 Chitinophagaceae bacterium
TCGGGATTAAGTCCTCATTTTATTAAAAGCTTCTCTTCTCCGCGCCTTTATCACAGTATTAGTGTCTCTATAAACCTTATAAAATTATTAAGTTTGAAATATTGTTCTCAGAAAATATAAAATTACATGCGAACCATTCTGGGTCGAAATTTCAAATTGATTGATTTCTATAAACATTGAATCCCTTCGGGATTAAGTCCTCATTTTATTAAAAGCTTCTCTTCTCCGCGCCTTTATCACACTATCAATGTCTCTATAAACCTTATAATATTATTAAGTATGAAATATTGTTCTCAGAAATATAAAATTACATGCGACCCATTCTGGGTCGAATTTTCAATTTGAATGATTTCTATAAACATTGAATCCCTTCGGGATTAAGATCTCATTATATTAAAAGCTTCTCTTCTCCGCGCCTTTATCACACTATCAGTGTCTCTATAAACCGATAATATTATTAAGTTTGAAATATTGTTCTCAGAAATATAAAATTACATGCGACCCATTCTGGGTCGAAATTCCCCTTTGATTCATGTCTAGAAACATTGAATCCCTTCGGGATTAAGTCAAATTTTATAATATGGCTCCCTTTATACTAAGGATTCTGTATCCGAACTACTTATTTGTAAATTAGCGTTCACTGCATTAAATCGATTTGAACAAGCTAGCAATTAATTACAAAACAATTAGTGCCATTTCTATCCAAGCTTAAATTATTGAACCCTAATCATTTTGCTTGTTCTCGAATCATCTTTGTCAATTAAAACCAAATAATACAAACCCGAGACTAAATCATATACATCAATATGGCCATATCCACCATTGATTTGCTTTTTTATAATCTGCCTTCCAAGTTGATCAAATAGTGTAGCCTTTTTTATTTCTTTCCTCGAACTAAAATAAATATGATCACTTACCGGATTAGGATAAATATTAAAATATCCTTCATTTATTGTTGATACTGAATTTGGAAAACTATTGGTTGAAAATTTTATCATTTCATAGTACTTCAATCCATCGCTTCCACATATGATAAAACTATTTGAATCTCTCGATAATATACTTATTCCACCATCATTAATATGAATACCACCATCGATTAAGCTAATTCCATTTATCCCAAAACTTGAGTCAATTATTCCATTGGGTTTTAATAAAACCGTTAAAACATCCATCGAATTCAATGTCGAATTTGAATCCAACGCTCTTCCTGTTAAGACTATATAATCATTTTTTAAAACTTTGAAGCTTTCTAAATGAAATGAATTTGCCGTACCTATACTTATATTAAAAGGGAGTTCTTTAATGCCATTGATTCCAAAACTACTATCTATGTCCCCATTTAATTTAAAGCGGACCAACGATTTATAATTGCCATTTTTAGAATTCAGCAAACTAAGATGCTTTTTGCTCCCTTGAATGTCGATATGGTTAAAATATAAATCACTCACAGAATTATACACACTTGTATTTGTATCTATCTTTTTTAGACCGTTCAATCCAAAATTTGAATCTATTAAACCATTCGTTTTTAGTTTAACAAAGTACTCGTAATTATGCGTCCAGTTTACTGAATCATAAGACGATGCATGCACCATCATTTCACCTGTTGAATGCAATTGGATGCCATTGTAAAATTGTCTTTCATTTGGTAAATCAAAGGCTGCAAAGTTCTGTAAACCATTACTAGCATAGCTCGAATCAATTTTCCCATCTGGTGTTATCGCTAAAAGTATATTTTTTTCTGAAGACTCACCTAGACAGTGTAAAATTATTCTTGTCTCAGATTGTTGAACAATTTTTATTACACGTGAATAGCTTCCAATAGTAGAATCTGCACTTGTGTTAAATAGAAAAACGCCTTGATTACCAAAACTACTATCTACTTTGCCACTGCCATCAAAACAAACCACACTTACTAAATAGGTAAAAGGTAAATGATGTAATTTTTTTTGACCACCAACCAAAATCCTGCCATCATCTAAAATTAAAGTTGAAAAAGCTGCATTATAATTTGCTGAAACTGTGCTCAAAGGATCGAATATTAAATTCTTATAACCGTTTGTGCCAAAGCTTGAATCTATTTTTTTGCCATCTGCCGTAAATCGAATTAAACCATGCGACATCACAGGGCCATAAATTATACTATTAGCATATGGCGCATGAATACTAATTATTTTATCATCGTTTTGAATGCTAAAACCCGCGGCCCAAGTATTAAACGACATTTCATTGGTACTGTCATTGCTTTTAATTCGAGCAATTCCTTGTACACCGAAATTGCTATCAACTAAATAGGTCTGCGCCTCTAGCTTAGTTGAAAATGAATGCAGTATCAGAAATAGTAATAGGCTTGGAGCAAGTTTCATACAATTATTTTAATTTTTATTGGTGCAATCACAAAGACGTTCATCAAACTAAAATGATTAGTTAGTAGCCATACTAATATTTGAAAAATAAATAAGCAACAATTCACTTACAATTGAAGTATGTAAATATAATGGTATCTAAGAACGAATCAAATGTATTATTTTGCACGTCTAAATGCAATTCATGAGGGTGATTAAAGTCCCGATAACTGTCTCGGGTCAATCGAACCATATTAATTTGAATCCAATCTTATTAAAATTTATTTTAGTAAGCATACTTCTATGTTTGAGTTTTTATTCAAATTCACAAACTGCTATCGATTCATTCAAACAATTTAGAACCTCATTTAGCAATTGCGAAGAATTCCTTAAAAAAGGCAAACTCGAAAAAGCTATTCATTGCTATGAAGAGCTGAGTAAGAAATATCCAACATTTATAAAAACCTATATTCGACTCTCTGAATTATACTATTTAAAAAAAGATAAATCGAAAATTATTTATTATGCGAATAAGGCAATTGATATAAATGCCAACGAAGCCTATTCGCCATTAACCTATTTATGTAATAAAATGAATAGCAATAAAGATGATGATATTGCAATTTTAATTATGAATCGATTATCTGTTTCGGATGTGGAAAGTTCAAAGAAGTCGAAAGTTGAAGAAAATAAATTGCGTTATACTTTAAAATCCTATATCAATAAATCTCCCGTACCCGGTGTTGATTTAAAAAATTTGGGTGATAGTATCAATACGGCAGAAAATGAATGTCTGCCAACCATTAGTCTCGATGGAAATACCATGGTATTTACAAGGCGAACTGGCGGAAACGAAGATTTTTTCATTTCACAAAAAGATAGCAATGGAAAATGGCAATCTGCTAAAAATTTAGGTTATCCGCCCAATACCAGCATGCCCGATGGCGCCGCCATGCTAAGTGCCGATGGCTATTATCTATTTTATACCCGTTGCGATATGCCAAGTCCCAATGGCATTGTTGGTGGAGGTTGTGATCTAGTATTTAGTTATAAAGTAGATAGCTCTTGGAGTTCACCTCAATATTTTGGATTCACAATTAATACAACTGGATACGAAGGACAACCTTGCATAAGCAGCGATAATAAAGATCTTTATTTTGTAAGCAATCGTGAAGGTGGATTTGGGGGTTTAGATATATGGGTTTCACGATTTGAAAATAATTATTGGACAAGTCCGATGAATTTAGGTCCGACGATTAACACGGCCAAAAATGAAACCTCACCTTTTATTCATCCAGATAATGAAACGCTTTATTTCGCAAGTGAAGGTCATCCTGGTTTGGGGGCAACTGATTTATATATTAGTCGAAGAAATAAAAATGGCACATGGAAGCGACCTATTAATCTAGGAGCCCCCATCAATACCGAAAGTTTTGATGGCTCAATTGTAATTAATGCAAAGGGTACGAGTGGTTATTTATCATCAGATAGGGCCGATTCAAAAGGTGCTCTCGACATTTATAGTTTCGATACATATCCTGCCATTCAACCAGTACCAACACTTTGTGTAAAAGGTGTTTTATACGATAAGTATTATAAAACTCGACTTTATGAACGTCCAATTTATTTTACATACACATTTAATAATACCACAATTGGGGAGCAATTAAGTAACGAGGGAGATGCCAGTTATGCACAAGCATTGCAAATGGGAAAGACCTATTTAATAACTGTTATTGAAGATAATTATCGACCATTTTATAAACTTTTAAAACTAACCAACGACTCTCTTCCAGATAATTTATATATCGATATTAAACTAAAGCGTCCCGGTTATAAAGATACGCTTAGTAAAGAAACTTACTATATCGATTCAAGTACTGCCAATTTAGATTCCACCTCTTTAGCTAAATTTGATACACTGATAAAATCATGGCATCATTGGACTGAAGATAGTGCCAATATTGTGATATTTTTAAAAGGATATTATTATAGTGGCGATTCATTAAGCGATTCAATGTGTACCAACTATATACAAAGATGTCAATTGAATTTAGATCTAATCACGAATCGATTGAATAAAAAAGGCATTCGATGTGATTTTATTATGCAAGATATGAATATGCTCATTTATAAAGATGATGATGAGGATTGGTACAATACCATTGAAATGGACATTGTTGAATACTATTAATTTTTGTTTATCTAGTTAAATGGTCACTGCTCTCAAATTCAAGCTATTTATGGATGATTGTTTTTTGCAATATTGATTATTCAATAAACTTTTTACTTTTACCGAATGAGCGAGAATAAAATTTACCATTTATCATATGTGAGCACCGGGTGCGATGGTTTGCGATTTGAACATATAAAGGAAATCTTAGAAACTTCAAAGCAAAACAATTATAATAACGGAATAACTGGAATTCTTATTTATTGTAACAAACATTTTTTTCAAATTCTTGAAGGCAATAAAGAAGATGTTGAAGAAGTGTTTTCTAAAATATCCATCGATCCACGCCATGATAATGTAATTAAACTTCATTGTGCTTATGTTGAGAAACGCCAATTTGAACAATGGAATATGGGTTTCAAAAGCTATAATAAAGAACTCAGATTGCTTGATAATTTTAATACTGAAGAATTTTATAGCTATGTAAAAGCGCAACTCAATGGAAGCAATGCCGTTTCATTAAAAATTTTAGCTGATTTTTTCGACTTAAATGGATAATATGATCAATTAATACATCAACTCACTTACTTTTACTGAATGAGTTTTAAGTATGGTGAATTATAAGAAAGTTTTATTTTCTATTTTAAGTATCTTCATTGGTTTGGTATTTATTTTATCGGCCATTTCAAAACTGCCTTCTCTTGAGCAATTCGGTTGGACAATTGTTGAAACAACTTTTTTAAATTGGACTTTCGCTGAATGGTCTGCCAGATTACTGATTGGTTGCGAATTATTCATCGGATTTCTTTTTGTATTTCACCTTAAAAGAAAGCAAATAGCTATTCCATTTTCTCTTATTTTGTTAGTTGTTTTCAGTATTTATTTAGCGCTTGTATGGAATCATTATGGAGGTGATGGTAATTGCGGGTGTTTTGGAGAACTTATCCCGATGACGCCTTCTCAATCAATTATCAAGAATCTAATCTTAATTGCCTTGATTGTTCTTCTTTCAAAGAAGATGAGTGATATTCAAATCAAGAGAATTAATTTGTTTACAACAATTATTCTACTAATAAGTGCACTAGCACCGTTCATTTGGCTACCGCCCGAAAGTATTTATCTCACACAAAAGGATGCAACCATTCAAAAACCAATTTCGTTGAGTTTGTTATATCAATCAAAAATAAATAAGGCTCCTGTAATTGAACTGCGAAAAGGTAAACATATCATATCCTTCATGAGCCTCACCTGTAGCTTTTGCAGGAAAGCAGCGAAGCGACTTCGTATCATGAAATTAAAATATCCCGAATTGCCTTTCTTTTTAATCCTAAATGGCGATCCTTCTAAATTAGATGAATTTTGGAAAGATACAAAGGCGAATAATATAGATTTTGTAATGTTTAATGGCGCAACAGAATTCACTATGATGAATGATGGCAATTCACTACCAACAATTAAATGGGTGAACGATACAACAGTTGTGCGCGAATCTAACTATTTGAATTTAGATGAAAATGAAATTCTCGAATGGATAAAATAACATATCTAAATTGATAAAGTCTCTTTTTCGATCTCTCAAAAGTAAGGTTGAAATATGATAGAAATCATTTTTTGTTTTCAGCTAATCATTGACCTTTGGTTTTTAAAAAATAATTAAAACAAACTTATTATGAAAGACACTATCGCACATGCCCACCTTATTTGCGTTGATTGGAAACGTGAACTTGATTTCTTTAAAGAAGAGGTATCTTATTTAAAAAAGAGACTCGAAGAAGTCGCTTCAAAAAATACAGCCAAAGAAGTTTTAATCGAGGTTGAACATTTCGAAAACAAATTCCGAATCATGGGTATTCATATCGATGAATTACGTCACGATGTGAATCTTAAAAATGAAGCCTTACTTAAGGAAGCATCCGAAAAGCCAAATTATATCAATGTAAAAATGATTGCATCAGATGAGAACCTAATTGATTTAATGAGTGATACAAGTGCTGATTTTCAAAATACCAAAAAGGAATTTTATCAATTTTTGTCAAAGGTGATGTAAGACAACCTTATTCAAGTTAATAGTACAATAACTTTATAAGGATAATTTATATTTGAGAACTGTGAATATTCACTAAATGACATTTCAATGCCGTTTGGCGGACTATTCACATTTTTTTTGGTTTATTTACATCTTATCCACAGTTACTCACATGTTTTCCCCGTGATTTTTGCAAATACACACAAATACAGAATTTCAACATTGTTTACTGTAATTTCACGCCTCCAAAAACATAAGAAACGTGCGACTGAAGTCATTAGAAATAAAAGGATTTAAAAGCTTTGCAGATAGAACGATCATCAATCTTGATAATCAAATTACAGGTATTGTGGGCCCCAACGGTTGTGGGAAATCAAATATTGTAGATGCTATACGATGGGTAATCGGTGAACATAAAATTAAAACATTACGATCTGATAATTTAGAAGATCTAATTTTTAACGGTTCTAAAACACGCAATGGTAGTGGATTGGCCGAAGTTTCTCTCACTTTCGAGAATACAAAAAATCTGCTTCCAACAGAATTTAATATCGTAACCATTTCTCGTAAATTTTATAAAAATGGAGAAAGTGAATATCGTTTAAATGATGTCACCTGTCGACTAAAAGATATCACAAATCTTTTCATGGATACTGGGGTTACTTCCGACAGCTATTCTATCATTGAATTAGGAATGGTCGACGATATTATCAAGGATAAAGAAAATAGCAGACGACGAATGCTTGAACAAGCTGCCGGAATCTCAATTTATAAAACAAGAAAAAAAGAAGCCAAACAAAAGCTTGATGCAACCGAACAAGATTTAAATCGAATTGAAGATTTACTATTTGAAATTTCTAATAACCTTCGAACATTAGAAAGTCAAGCAAAAAAGGCTGAAAAGTATTTGCAAATTAAAGGTGAATATAAAAATGTAAGTGTCGAATTTGTAAAAGCTTCATTAGAGGATTTTAATTCAACCTATCAAAATTTAAATACCCAACAACAACACGAAGTTGATTCAATTTTAGCACTTGAATCGGTTATTGCAACGGAAGGTGCAGAACTAGAGCAACAAAAACTTGAACTCACTAAACGCGAAGAAGAATTACATCATTTGCAAAAAGCATTTAATGAATTGGTCAATCAACTTCGTAGTCTTGAAAACGATAAAAATTTATCCTCTCAAAAAATTCAACATCTAAATGAGTTGATTAAAAATATTCAAAGAGGAATTGTTGAATCAAATACACAGACAGCTAATTTAACCAAAGCTACACAAGAAGCTGAGTCAAAATTGGCTACTGAAGAAGATACCCTTGAACGATTTAAACTTAAGCTAACTGAATTACGAACAGATTTAGATTCTAAGCGAAGTATTTATGATGAACAAAAAGCAGAGGTTGATAAACTCCGAAACGAACATCAACAATTGCAAATTCATCAATTTGATGCTGAAAAGAAAGTAGCTATCGCCGAAAATAATATCAATAATCAACAACGTTCTATTGCCCAACTTGAAGAAGAAAATAAAAATCGTCAAGCTGAAATTGCACGTCAAGATATTCAAAAAACGGAACTCGCTGAAACAGTTTCGATGAAAAAAGTGGCTTTGGCTGAATTAATTCAAAAGCAAGAAGAGGCAACTGAAAAACTTTTAACTTCTCAAGCAGCCTTAGAAGAATTACGCGTCAATTTATTTGAAGAGAATCGAAAATTAGATTCAAAACAAAATGAGTATAATTTATTAAAATCTCTTGTTGATAGTTTAGAAGGATATCCGGATAGTATCAAATATTTAAATAAAAATACCGAATGGTCTCATGGTGCTCAACTACTTTCTGAATTATTAAATGTAAAAGACGAATACCGTACCTGTATCGAAGGCTATTTAGATAAATACCTAAACTATTATGTGGTAGATACACCCGAACAGGCATACCAAGCCATTGATTTATTAAAAAATAATAAAAAAGGTAAAGCTGGTTTTTTTATTTTGTCAGAACTTGAACAAAAAAATGCTGTTGAAGAAATTCCAGAAAATAGTGTGAGCGCCCTTGATGTAATCAATGCGGATGATAAATACGCACCAATTTATAAATACCTCTTACACAATGTTTGTATTGCCGATAATTTACAAGTCGTAAATCCAGGTAAATCAGTTATCCTTCAAAAAGATGGCACAGGATTTAAAACAAGTAAACGTATTGTTGGAGGTTCAGTTGGCATTTTTGAAGGGAATAAGATTGGAAGAACCCAACGACTCGAAAAACTTAATGCCAATATCCAAGAACTTACAGCTTCGGTTGCAGGCTTTAAGCAAAATATTGCTGAAACGCAGAATTTAATCGTTGGTTTTAATCAAGCCGTTAAAGATGATCAAATTAAAAAAACAAGAGAAGAACTCAATCGTGCTGAAAATACATTCGCTCAAATTGAACATCGAATTGAGAATTTTAGTTTGCAAATCGACCAGTCTATCACTCGTATTGATCAATTAAATGATCAACTTGAACTCACAAAAAGTTCAATAGTTGATACACAGAAATTGCATGTTGAAATGAAACAACAAATGACGTTTGCTTTTGATAATTTGCAACAAAGTCAACAAAAGTTTTCAACGGCCGAAGCAGAGTATAATAAATCCAACGAAGAATATAATCAGCACAATATCATCATTGCTCGCCAACAAAGTCGTATCAATGAAATTAATAACGAACGTGGTATTCGAACACAACAAATTGAAGACCTAAAGCTGAAAATTGTTTCGGGTGAACAACAATTGGTTGAAACGCAAAAGCAACTTGAAGAAACCAATTTGCAGCTTGCATCATATGAAGAGAAATTATATTCTGCTCTTCAACAAAAAGAAAGCGGAGAGAAAAATTTAAATGAAAAGGATCAAGCTTTTTATAATTTCAGAAATACAATTACTGAAAAAGAAACAGCTTTAAATAAAAAGCGACGTGAAAAAGAAAATAGTGAAGCGCAACTTACCAGTATCAAGGATAAATTAACAGAAATGAAATTGCAACTCGCTTCAATGAAAGAGCGACTTCATGTTGAGTTTCGAATTAATTTAGATGATATACTCAAACAACCTCGCGAGGGCGAACAAAGTATCGAAGAGCTAACAACAGAAGTAGACAAATTAAAAAAGCGTATCGATAATTTAGGCGAAGTAAATCCAATGGCGGTTGAGGCTTATGGTGAAATGAAAAGTAGACACGATTTCATTCAAGAACAAAAGGCCGACTTAACCAATGCAAAAGAGAGTTTATTAAAAACAATTGAAGAAGTAGAAGCAACAGCGAATCAGAAGTTTAAAGATACTTTTGAAAAAGTGAAAGAAAATTTCATCAATGTGTTTCATGCATTATTTACACAAGATGATCATTGTGATATGAAACTTGTTGATCCTGAAAATTTAGCAGAAACAACCATTGAAATTTATGCGCAACCAAAAGGGAAAAAACCAAGTACAATTACTCAGCTTTCAGGTGGAGAAAAAACATTAACATCGGCAGCCTTTTTATTCGCCATTTATTTAATCAAACCGGCTCCTTTCTGTGTTTTGGATGAGGTAGATGCGCCATTAGATGATGCCAATGTTGGAAAATTTACAAAAATGATACGTCAGTTTTCAGATAATTCACAATTCATCATTGTAACCCATAATAAACAAACTATGGCCAGCGTAGATGTAATTTATGGTGTCACAATGCAAGAGGCTGGTGTAAGTAAATTAGTACCGGTTGATTTTAGAAGTTTAAATTAAATTGAATTTTGAATATCGAGCAAATCCGCGAATATGCTTTGTCTTTCAATGAAAGTGAAGAAGACTGTCCATTTGGACCTACAGTTGTTGTATTTAAAGTAGGTGGAAAAATATTTATGTTATTGCCACTTGATACTGATGACTTACGATTCAATGTTAAATGCGATCCTGAATTAGCTGTTACACAACGTCAGGAATTTCCCGATCATATTTTACCAGGTTTCCATATGAATAAAAAACATTGGAATACCATTATTGCAGATGGGCATTTAAGTGATACACAATTAAAACAATTCATTACTGATTCATATCATCTTGTCAAACCCAAAAAGAAATTAAAATCAAAGGAAAAGTAAAGGGTTGACGGTTAAATATTTTTAATTAATTAAAATTCATGCTTCATCTATTTGAGATCAATCTGACATTGATTTCACTAAACTAATTTTCTTATATTTGCTTCATGGATAATTTTGAGGTTATCGAAGAAATGGTTCGGCAGACAAAAAAGTGGATTACAGATGTTGTCATCGGATTAAATTTTTGTCCATTTGCATCCAAAGTAATGAAAGATCGTAAGGTTCATTTTCGAATGGAGCCAAGCGAAACCTTAAGTATTTGTTTAGAAGCGGTCATGGAAGAATTTGATCGATTGGATAAGAATAATGCTATCGAGACAACCATTATCATCTTACCTCATTCATTTCACTCATTTTCAAATTATTTAGATTTTGTGGCTCTGGCCGAAAAGCTTTTAAAAAAGCATGGCTACGAAGGTGTGTATCAAATAGCAAGTTTTCATCCTGATTATTGTTTTGCAGGTGTGCAGGAGTCTGATGCTGCAAATTACACCAATCGATCGCCTTACCCAATGCTTCATATCATTCGAGAGGAGAGTATTGAACAAGTTTTGAAACAATATCCTAACGCCCATGAAATCGCAGATAGAAATGTGAATTTTGCACGCGAAAAGGGCGAGGCCTATATGAAAATGCTACGAGATGCTTGTATGGGTTTATAATCCGAACGTTTAATTTTTTTTATTTGAAGCATATTCCAGCTATCCGCTTCTACTCCTCACTTCGTCGTGCCTCCTTGTTGCGGGGTATCCGCTACTATCTGGGCTAGCGTTTTCGTCTTTGTAACCTATCCATTAAAGCCATTCAATGTTCTAACTGTTCAATGTTCACCACCGTTCTTCGAGGTGTCTCTCGCTTCGAAGCTTTATTCTGTTGCTTTCAGCAACTAATAAATTTTGTCTATTAGTGGCAAGTTCATTCGTTGCAATCGCGTGTTGTTTATGTAGATGCTTTATGTGAATCATACAACGGTTCTTCGAGGCGTTTCTCGCTTCGAAGCAATATTCTGTTGCTTTCAGCAACAAAGACCATGTATAATTTTTGAAGTGTCTTGAAGAATAGGGCGACTTTAAAGCCTCACTTGCATCGTTCTTCGAGGCGTCCTACGATTCGAAGTTTTATTATGTTGCTTTCAGCAACTAATTCATTTTGTTCGCTAATGGAAAGTTCATTCTCTGCAATCGCGTATTGTTTATGTAGCCGCTTTCTGTGAATCATAATTCTAAGACATAAAAAAAAATCCCTCAATAATAACTGAGGGATTCTTATTAGTATCTTTTATAATTTAAGCTTCGCTATCAGTTGATGCGGCTTTTTCAGCTTCTTTCGCTGTCGCTGCTTTTTTTACTGCTGCTTTTTTTGAAGCGGCAGCTTTTGAAGCACCTGTTGCATTCTTTTTCTTTGTAGCTTTTTTCACTTTCACTACTTCTTCAGTTGTTGATCCAACAGCATTCACTTTTTTAGCTAAAGCAGATTTTAAGTTTGCAGCTTTGTTTTTATGAATGATATTACGCTTAGCTAATTTGTCAAGCATCGCTTCAACCGTTTTTAATTTGTCTTTAGCTTCACCTTCAACAGTAATTGCCATCAAATCACGCATAGCATTACGGGTTGTTTTACCGTGATATCTATTTCTTTCTCTACGTTTGTTAGCTTGTCGAGTATCTTTTTTGGTCGCTT
>DAOOQH010000096.1:0-8844 GCA_035388625.1 Chitinophagaceae bacterium
CAATATTTCATAAAAATCTCTCTTCATTATTTAACCTATATTTATTTTAACCGAGTGCTTTATTTTTTATTGAAAAAACGGTTAAGTGTTTTTATTCAGGCGTTAGATGATTTTCCAACAACCACTTTAGCATGTCTGATAAGTTTATCATTTAAAAGATACCCTTTGTGCAATTCGTCAATTACTTTGCCTTCCATATCGGGTGTAGGCGCTGGAATTTCGGTAACAGCTTCATGTTTTTCAACATCAAATACTTCACCAATACTATCAAAAGGTTTTAAACCTTTTTGTTGTAATGAGGTTTTTAGTTTATTGAACACCAATTGCATGCCTTCCTTCACTGCTTCAATATCGGTTGCAGTTTCCATTTGTTTTTCTGCTCGAGCCGAATCGTCTAAAACATCTAACATACCCATGATTACATCCTTACCGCCTGTCTGAATCACTTCCATTTTTTCTTTGAATGAACGCTTTTTATAATTGTCAAACTCTGCAAAAAGACGCAAATATTTATCTTTCCATTCAGCAGTTTCTGCTTGAGATTTTGATAATTCATCCTCATTCGTCATTTCGTCGTTCATATTATTCGTTCCTGCCACATTATCATCCGTATTCAAATTTGGCATCAATTCTTCTTCTTGAATTGTTTCTTTTACTGTCTCAGACATAGTATTTTGTATTTTTAAGTTTGCAAATGTACTCTCTGCAAGTTTTTTGCCAAGAAAAGATTTTAAGACAAAATGACGGAGTAAATATTAGAGTATGAACGATACTTGAAAAAATGTTGTTAGGTGGAATTAGATATTTTTCGTCAAATCAAAGTATTATCGAATTATAACATTTCTTTAAGGGCGCTCTCAATCAGACGCATTATATTTGCCACCCTCAATGAAACAAACAATAATTTTATTAATAGCGGCCATTAGTCTTTTTTGCTCATGTCAAAGCAATTTCGAAAAAGTTCAAAAAAGTAAGGATTTTGCCTTCAAGCTAACCAAAGCGGACGAATATTACGATAAAAAGCAATGGACTAAAGCGAATACCTTATATGAAGAGTTATTGACAGTGTACAAAGGAACTAAAAACTTCGAAAATATTTATTATCGTTACGCATATACTTTTTATAACAATAAAGATTATTTGCCGGCTTCATACCATTTTAAAAACTTTTCAGACTTATTTCCAAATTCACCTAAAACTGAAGAGTGTGAGTTTTTAAATAGTATCTGCTTATACAATATCTCACCTGAATACACTTTAGATCAATCAAACACGATTAAATCAATTGGTGAATTGCAGGCATTTGTAAATACTCATCCTGAATCAAAACATATTAAAGAAGCAAACAAATATATCGATGAATCAAGAGCTAAGCTCGAAGTAAAAGATACCTATGGAGCTGATTTGTATTTTAAAATTGGGGAGTACAAAGCGGCCTCTGTTGCCTATGAGCAAATCATTCGAAAATACCCTGATTCAAAAAATGTTGATTATTATCAATATATGATGTTGCGCGCTAAGTATACTTACGCAAAAAATAGTGTTCCTGAAAAACAAGAGGAGCGATTTGGTGAAATAAAAGATGGGTATGCTGAATTTATAAGAAAATATCCAAAAAGTGCCTTTAGAAGTGAGGTAGAGAAAATTAATTCACTATCTTTGGCGTCCCTTAAAAAAATAGCAAACAAATGACACAGATTAAAAAATTGTTGATTAATACTACAAATCCATCTATTGAAGCGCGCGATTTAAAATTAATCGAAGCTAAGACTGGAAATTTATATGAGTCTATCGCTATTACAGCCAAAAGAGCCAACCAAATAAATACTAAAATTAAAGATGAATTACATCGTAAATTAGAAGAGTTTGGAAGCTTAAATGATAATTTAGAGGAAATTAGTGAAAATAAAGAGCAAATTGAAATTTCACGTTTTTATGAAAGAATGGCAAATCCTGCTATTCAAGCAACTCATGAATTATTAAATGACAAAATCTTTTTCAGAAGAAGAGACGAGTAATATTTAACTGAAATTCTCCATCCTACCTACATCCTACTAACTGTCACATAAATCTCTAACCTATTAATCTGTTTTAAGTATGAAAGCAATTTTGCTTCCATTCACTAAAAAAATTGGTATAAAGCACGCCCAATCTAACGAGTATCTTTTACAACTTGATTTTAATGAACATGTAACCAATCACATTGGTACTACTCATGCATCTGCTTCTTATGCACTTGCTGAAACTACAAGTGGTGTGTTTTTAGAAGTTAATTTTGCAGAAATTGCTGAAAGAACAATTCCTATTCTCAGAGCCTCTAGTGTTAAATATAAAAAAGGTGGGCTTTCAACCTTATATTCAAACGCGAAACTGATTGGAACGAATATCACTGAAGTAACCAATTTATTGCTTACTAAAAAGAAAGCAATGTTTGTTATTCATGTAAAGTTATACAATGAAAATAAGGAAGTTGTGATGGTTGCCGATTTTGAGTGGTTTGTAACACTTAAACCCTAATAGTGGTTTGTAGAAATTTTATTTTAGATGATGGTTCTCATTCTTAAAAATTGCTGGGGCATTTATATTTAATAAAAAATATGCATCTTTGTAGACAATGAAAGGAAAGAAAATTCTAATCGGCATTTCAGGAAGTATCGCTGCATACAAAATTCCCATTTTAGTTAGATTGTGTATAAAGGCAGGTGCAGAGGTCAAAGTAGTATTAACACCTTCGGCAGTAAACTTTGTATCACCTCTTGTTTTAGCAACACTTACAAAAAATGAAGCTTTGATTGATATGTCAACTGATCATTCGTGGGCTAACCATGTTGAATTAGGAAGATGGGCAGATATTATGCTCATTGCACCTGCCTCTTGTAATACCATTGCAAAAATGGCCAATGGTTTGTGCGATAATTTGTTACTTTCAGTATATCTTTCTTCTGTTTGTGATATCATGATCGCTCCAGCAATGGACGAGGATATGTGGCATCATCCAAGCACAAAATTAAATCTTGAAAAATTGCGTTCGTTCGGCCATCTCATAATACCGTCTGAACATGGTGAATTGGCTAGTGGACTCATTGGCATGGGACGTATGGCTGAACCAAAAACGCTGGTAAGTCATTTGAATTCATACTTTGAACAAAAAGAAAAATTAAAAGGATATTCAGCTCTAATTACTGCAGGTCCTACCTATGAAAATCTTGATCCAGTAAGGTTTATAGGCAATTATAGTAGCGGCAAAATGGGGATTGCTATTGCTGAGTCTTTAGCCAATAATGGTTGTAAAGTTGAATTAATTTTAGGTCCAACCTCATTAAAAATTGAACACGAAAATATTAACACTACCAGAGTGGGTAATGCTGAACAAATGTTTGAAGCTTGTATAAAATTGTTTCCAAAAATGAATATTGCTGTTATGAGTGCTGCCGTTGCTGATTATACGCCAGTTGCAGTTTCAGATACTAAGATTAAAAAGAAAGATGAAGAATTTGTGATTCATTTAAAAAAGACAAAAGATATTTTAAAGCATCTTGGTTCAATAAAAAAGGATAAACAGATTTTAATTGGTTTTGCTTTGGAAAGCAATAATGAAAAGAATTATGCGTTAAAGAAGCTAGAAGAAAAAAATGTAGATGCTATTGTTTTAAATTCATTAAATGATAAAGGCGCTGGATTTTCGCATGACACAAATAAAATAACTATTTTTGAAAAATCTGGAAAAGAAACCCTTTACGATTTAAAATCTAAGAAGGAAGTAGCAAATGACATTGTTGGTAAAATAATTGAACTTTTAGGATGAAAAAAATATTAATACTCTTCTTTATTTTATGTGCATCATACATTGGATGGTCGCAAGAAATGAACTGTAAAGCAATGGTCATTGCTGATCAAATTACAGGAGTAGATCCAAAAGTATTTAAAACCCTTGAGCAAGCGATAGGTGATTTTGTGAATAGCAGAAAATGGACCAGCGATAATTTCGAACCCAAAGAAAAAATTGAGTGTGTATTTACATTGATCTTAAATAAAACAATTGATGGTATTGAAGGAGGCTATCAAGGTAAATTAAATATACAAGCTTCTCGCCCAATTTTTAATTCGACTTATACATCAACCATGGTGAATTATGTTGATAATGATGTGTCACTTCGATACATTCAGTTTCAACCACTCGACTTTAACGATAATCGCGTTGCAGGTAATGAAGCATTGGTAGCTAATTTGCCTGCATTGATTGCTTATTATACTTATTTTATTTTGGCTTTAGATTATGATAGTTATGCTATAAAGGGTGGGACAGAATTTTACAACAAAGCTTTGAATATTGTAAACAATGCACCAGAAAGCAAATCTATTTATGGATGGAAAGCCACTGAAAACCAAAGAAACAGATTTTGGTTGATAGATCAAGCCTTAAATAATCGATTTTCAGACATGAGGACAGTTATTTACAAATATCATCGACTTGGTCTAGATCTTTTTTCAACAGATGCTGAAACAGCAAGAACTAACATAAATGAAATTTTCCCTGTTTTAGAAAAAATTAATACAGATAATCCTTCAAGTCAGTTAATTCGTTTCTTTTTTTATGCAAAAGCCGACGAAATACAAAATTTCCTAGCGAAAACAACTATGGCCGATAAACAAAAAATAATACCGATACTTACTGTACTTGATGTAATGAATTCAGGCAAGTATATGGCATTATTAAAATAGCAATTATTGCCCCTAAATACTTTATAAAACATGTTTAAAAAGGCATTGCTTTTTTTATTTATTTTACTCAACTTTATTTCATGCAGAAATGAATTTAAACCTCTTTCAACTGAAAAAATGAGTAAAATATTAATGGAGATACATATCGCAGAAGCTTATGCACAGTACGTTCCAAAGGATTCAACTAAAACTGAATTAAAAAATACAGACTCACTTAAAAAGTTTATGGCATCTATATTTATTGAAAATAAAACCAATGAATCTGAATTTAAAGAGAACATAAATTGGTATAAATCGCGACCTGAACTTTTAGATTCGATCTATCAGCAAGTTCTTACCGATATTGCTATTTGGCAGTCAAAATTGATTCAAAAATAAATACGCATTTTATGAATTAATTTTAGGGCATTCCTTTGAGAATCATTATTTTTGCTCGCATTTAAAAAAATTTTGAATCTCCAAATATGGGTAAATTAAAAGAACATTTCTACGAAACTGCCATTAAGGCCTCTGAAGAAATTAAGCAAATTATTAAAGAACATGGTGAAACTGTTGTAGATACAGTTACCTTATCTCAAGTGTATCAAGGAATGAGAGGCATTATTGGTTTAGTGACCGAAACCTCACTCCTCGATGCAAATGAAGGTATAAGATTTAGAGGTTTTTCAATTCCTGAACTCGTTGAAAAATTACCTAAGGCTGAAGGTGGGTCGCAACCTTTACCTGAAGGATTATTTCATTTGATGTTAATTGGTGAAATTCCTACTGAAGAAGATGTAGAGCATTTGTCAGCTGTATTTGGTCGAAGATCGCATGTGCCAAATTATGTATTTGACGCAATTGAGGCTTTGCCAATTCACGCTCATCCTATGACTCAGTTCGGTGTGGGTATTATGGCAATGCAAACTGAATCACTTTTTGCTAAAGCCTATAAAGATGGAATCAATAAAAAAGACTATTGGGATCATATTTATGAAGACACAATGAACTTGATTGCGCGTTTGCCGCGTATTGCAGCTTATATTTATCGTAGAAAATACAAAAACGGAGAGCATATTCAACCAAATGGCATGTTAGATTGGGGTGCTAATTTTGCTCACATGTTAGGTTTTGAAGATGAAGGATTTAGAGAATTAATGCGTTTATATTTAACCATTCATGCTGATCATGAAGGTGGGAATGTGAGTGCTCATGCCACTCATTTAGTTGGTTCGGCCTTAAGTGATCCTTATCTAGCTTTTGCGGCAGGTATGAATGGCTTGGCAGGTCCATTACATGGTTTGGCAAATCAAGAAGTGATTCGTTGGATTGAAGAAATGCAACGTGAACTTTATACACAAGTTCCTTCTAAAGATCAAATTGCAACGTATGTAAAAAAGACCTTGTCAGAAGGTAAGGTGGTTCCAGGATATGGGCATGCGGTTTTGCGTAAAACTGATCCGCGTTTTATAGCGCAAATGGAATTTGGTAAACAACATTGTGCCGAAGATGCTTTAGTTCAAACAGTTTGGAATGTGTATGAAGTCGTTCCTCCTATACTTGAAAGCTTAGGAAAAATTAAAAACCCTTGGCCTAATGTAGATGCTCACTCAGGCGCTTTATTGAAACATTATGGTTTGGTTGAAGAAGATTTCTATACCGTCATGTTTGGAGTTTCAAGAGCATTGGGTGTTTTGGCAAGCTTATGTTGGGATCGTGTTTATGGATTCCCATTAGAAAGACCAAAATCTGTTTCAACACATCAGGTAAAACAATGGCTTAACAAAGAAATTTCATCTTTAGAATAAATTATTTTCTTATAAAATTTTGTAAAGACTGTCTTTTTATGGCAGTCTTTTTTTTAAGTTTAAATAGTAGAAAATAATCTACCACTTAATTTTCAAATGGCTTTTGAAATTAGCTACGCATAAATGTTAGTACCAAGAAGGCAGAGAATTATTTCTTTGAATTCTGAACCAAATAACCTGCAACCATCAAATATTGATCGGTATTTAATTTGGCTTTTGGTCCCATAGTGCGCATCACATCAACCCATTTTTCAGCTGAACGTGAACTTGGACTATAATAATCATGACATTTATTACAATTGGTGGTATAAATCTTTTTCCCCATTTCAACACGTAATGGTGCCATATCACTAAACAACATTAATTGTTGATCAGCCCCCATATCTTCAAGTTTTGTAACTGGTTTGCTAGCTTCTCTTGGCGGTGTAACTTGAACAGGTTCATCAATGACTGCATCTTTAACTGGTGCAACTTCACTGGCAACTTTATCTTGAGGTTGCGATTTAGTTCTCTCTTCGCTACTTGCTGTTTTTTTCGCAGTTTTAGGAGAGCAATTCGTTAAAACAACCAACGATAAAAGTATAAATGAAATTGAAACTAGCTTTTTCATAATTTTTTTTTGCTAAAGTAATTTGATTCAACGATATTTTTTGCTTTCAAACAGTATTTTATTTTTAAGATAATGTTGAAGGCTAATGAAAAATATTGAATCTTTGCCAAAATAATTATGGTATGAGTTTTATAATAGTTGAAAAAATAGATGACATTTCTAAAATCACCTTAAATAGGCCAGAAAAGTTTAATAGCTTTTGTCGTGAAATGGCATTGGATCTCCAACGTGCATTGGATGATGCAGCAAAGGATGAAACAATACGCTGTGTTTATATTATTGGAGAAGGAAAGGCATTTTGTGCCGGACAAGATTTAGCTGAAGCAATTGAAGACAATGGCATTGAGTTGGCACAAATTGTAAAAGAACATTATAATCCTATTATTGAAAAAATGCGGGCAATGCCGAAACCTATTGTTTGTGCGGTAAATGGAGTTGCAGCTGGGGCTGGGGCAAATATTGCATTAGCTGGTGATATTGTAATTGCAGTCCAAAGTTCATCATTTATTCAAGCATTCAGTAAAATTGGATTAGTGCCAGATAGTGGAGGAACTTTTATTTTGCCACGTCTAATTGGATTTCAAAAAGCCAGTGCACTCATGATGTTAGGTGATAAAATCAGTGCCCATGAGGCTGAACAATTAGGTATGATTTACAAAGTTTATCATGATGAAAATTTCAATGAAGAAAGTTGGAAATTAGCCATTGTGCTTGCAAATATGCCAACAAAAGGAATTGCCCTGACTAAAAAATTATTGAATGAATCTTATAATAACACATTGCAATCGCAATTAGAATTAGAAGGTAAATTACAAGTGGAGGCAAGTCAAACCCACGATTATCAGGAAGGTGTAAATGCTTTCTTAGAAAAGCGTAAGCCTATCTTTAAAGGAAATTAATTCCTGACATGATCATCTTTGCATTTCGCACTTTAGTGCACTATAGTTTGCATCTTATATTGCCTGGATTTATTGCCTACAAATTTTATCGCCAATCTTGGAAACATGTTTGGCTTATATTATTGTCAACGATGTTAGTTGATTTAGATCATTTGTTTGCCTCACCTATATTCGATCCCAATAGATGTAGTATTGGCTTTCATTTGTTGCATTCGTATCCAGCTATTCTTATTTATTTTATTATGCTAATACCTTCAAAAACAAGGTTGGTTGCTATTGGTTTGGTATTGCATATGATGACTGATTTTTTGGATTGCTGCCTGTTTAAATTATTGCAATAATGAGTTGATTCTTATTATAACTCTATAGTGGTTTGCCAAGTTCTTCTTCTTATTATTTAGTCTTTAATATATTCAATCAATTCTTGAAACGCGTTCGAGGCAATTTGTTTTAAATTTTCAAACATTGGTAATATCTTATCATAATTTGAATTTTGCGAAGCTAATTTTTCAATTTCCTGTATATGCGAAATCTCCTCTTTTACACCCATATAATTCAATTGTGTTTTTAATGAATGAGCAGCAATTTTTACAGCTTCTAAATCTTTATTATCCATGCCCATTTGTAATTGATGAATAAGTTTAGGAGCATTTTCAAGAAAAAGTGAAATGTATTTTTTTTGTTTGGTAATATCTTCACCTGCAAAGGATTTTAAAAAACGTGTGTCTGTAATTTTTTCTTGATTCAGAATGGGGGTATTTACCTGGTGTAAGCTTTCTAATGGAGTAGGTAAATCGTTGGTCAAAATTGAGGAAGGAGCCTTTTG
>DAOOQH010000096.1:8944-12342 GCA_035388625.1 Chitinophagaceae bacterium
CTAGTTTTTACTTTTTCAATAGCTTCTAAACCAGTAGTCGCCTCTTCAATATCCATAGAAGGAGCAATCGTATGCAAGGTATCAACAGCAAGCACAATATTAAACTCATTGTCGTCAACTAATAATAAACGGGTTTTATTTAAGATATCAAGGTCTTCATCCGAAAATGAAAGCTTCTCCTTGACTGCAACAAATTTTTCATCTGCAACTTGAAACGGAAGTGTAAAAGTAAAGGTTGTACCCTCATTCACTTTGCTTTTTACATCAATGGTACCATCCATTAATTCAACCAATTGTTTTGATATAGTTAGTCCTAATCCAGTGCCTCCAAACTTTCGAGCAATATCGGAGCCAGCTTGAGCAAAACTTTCAAATATAACATTCACATATTCTTCTGAAATGCCAATCCCTGTATCAATGACTTCAAACGAAATTTTTGCAAAATGATTTTGAAAGATGAGGTTATGGCATTTAATTTTTACATAACCTTTTTCAGTAAATTTTACCGCATTGCCGGCAAGGTTCATCAGTATTTGACTCAACCGTGTAGGATCGCCAATTAAATTATCAGGCACTGATTCATCAATATCAAATCGCATCTCAATCCCTTTTTCTTCTGCCTTAAATCTTAGCAAGGTTACTACATTTCGAAGTACATTTTTCAACGAAAAATCAATCGATTCAATTGTAATTTTTCCAGCTTCAATTTTTGAAAAATCAAGAATATCATTAATAATAACCAATAAATTATCCGCGCTTTGTGTAATGGCATTAAAGTATTTTAATTGATCTTCCCTTGGATCTTTCTCTAATAATAATCTAGTCATGCCAACAATTGCATTCATGGGTGTTCGTATTTCATGACTCATATTGGCAATAAACTGTTGCTTTAATTTAGATGAATGTTCTGCCATTTCCTTTTCTTTGACAGCAAATTCAATTTCATGTCTGATTTGTAAATTTCGAAGTTTGTTGATTGTATTTTGTTGAAATATTTCTTCCTTTAGTTTTTCATAATCTTTTAGATGTTCATAGGCTTGTGGAATATCACCCATTTTTTCGTAAACACTCGAATAGAGCTCATGAATACTCATGATATCATGTTTGCGTGAATGTTCGTTGGCAATGTCAAATGCTTTATCGAGATGAATTAAGGCATGCTTAAAACTTCCTTCATCTACATTTACTCTTCCTAAATAAAATTCAGAAATAATGAGGCCTTCTATATTCGACAAAACTTCGGCTTGTGATAATGCTTGATTTAAGTAAAATCGAGCTCGATCAAAATTTTTCAATTTGTAATATACTTTCCCAATACCGCTATTGGCAAGCATATAACCGATCGTATTTGTTTCGGTAAGCTTGAGACTGTTTTTAAAGTGAATCAAGGCATTATCAAAATCTTCTTTTTTAAAATAGATATTGCCAAGTGTATGATAAATGCCAATTAATCTTTTTTGATCATCATACTTTAAAAATATTTCTAAACACCTATTGGCATATTCTAATGCATTATCATAATCATATAGGTCGATATGAATATTTGAAATATTGGTCAGTATAGCGGCTTGCGATAATTCGTCATTTAAATCTTCATTTATTTCTAATGCCCATTGAAAATATTTTGAGGCATTTGCTAAATCACCTAAATCTCTATAAATACTGCCGTAGTTATTGTAAATCCATGCTTTGAGCGAATCATTGCCTAAATCTTTAGCAATTTTCAATGATTCTTTTAATGTTTCTAATCCATTGTCGTATTCACCTTTTAGCCAATAGCAAGCACCTTTTAAATTTAATCCGCGACCGATACCTTCCTTAAATTTTGCCTTAACCGATCGATTAATTATTTCTTGTGACAACCGAAAAGCTTCATCAATATCATAATTTCTTATTTCTAAAACAATGTCAATCAAACAAAGAATTTTATCTTCTTCATTAGTTAGCTTGTCGTACTTGTCTTTTAATTCTATATATTTTTCTGAACTCATTCAATTACTTTTTTACGCATTGTAAACTTAAAATTCTTTTTGTGTTTTCAACGATCTTAAATCGATTATCTAATTTCAAACCAACAATCCAAACAATTTTTTTATTGGATTCCAAAACCCAAATTCTATCTTTTTCAGGTAATGAAATTTTGGCATCAATAAGTACGCGCGAAACTTTTTTCTTCTTCAACATACCTAATGGATAAAGATAATCACCTTGTTTCCATTTACGTAATTGCAAGGGATAAGATAATTGATCTGCATCAATAAATTCGTTACTTAAATCTGGCGTACCTTTTATTTCAATTTGGGAAATAGGTTTGAAAATTAAATCAAAATCTGAAGTTGAAATTTTTAAATCGTCTTTATCAATAAGAATCATTTCTGATTCAATGGTTTCGATTTTAGTAATGATAAAAAAATTTCTATTTTTTACAATTTTGTATTCACGGTTTTCAATAAATACCCCACTTTGACTATCTAATAATTTGAGTAACTCAATGGCATGTTCAAATGAAAATTGAAAAGGCTTAATAAGCTCATAAATAATGGTTTGAAGAGGGGTGTAATTTTTTAATTTTAAAATTGGGATATAAAAATCTTTACCTCTTTTTTCAATAAGTTTTTTTGTTATTGAACGAATCGCATTCTCATAAATTTCATTTGTTTCATTGAAGCGAACAATGTTTTTTGCAAGATTTTGTTTAAGTGTTGGAAAAATTATTTCTAATTGTGGAATGATTTCATTTCTGAGTTTATTACGTGTGTACTCATTTTTTAAATTGCTGCTATCATTCCGAAATGGCACTGAATATTGCTTAGCGTAATTTATGATAGATGATTTTTCGATGGATAATAAAGGGCGTATAATTTTTGAATTCAGTTTAGGAATACCTGTTAGTCCTTTTAATCCAGTACCTCTTAAAAAATGAAACAGAACGGTTTCAATATTATCATCTACATGATGTGCTGTTACCAAAAAATCAAAATGATGGCTGTATAATAATTCATCAAAATAGGTATATCTCAAAACACGTGCACTTTCTTGTATTGAAAGGGAGTTTGATTGTGCATAATATGCTGTATCAAATTTTTTGGTAAAAAATGGAATATCTAAATCTTGACAATATGATTTCACCAAATTCTCATCTTCGTCAGATTCATTTCCTCTCAACGAGAAATTACAATGTGCTACAGAGAATTTAATTTTATTTTGTCCATACCAATGAAGTAAAACCATAGAATCAATGCCGCCACTTATAGCTAATAAATATGTTTTTGTTCGGTCTAATTCTATATTCATCTTCAGTATTTCGATTAATCAATCAATTCATCTAAGGCCATTTGCAACTCATTTTTAGCGTGCTGATCTTTCACAAGAGTTGCAACTTGAATACCTTCTTGATA
>DAOOQH010000097.1:0-12242 GCA_035388625.1 Chitinophagaceae bacterium
TACTGAAAGTGAATTTGGTTTTTTACCGCCTAACCACGGTTCTGTAAATCCCGCTGTAATTGAGTTATACCATTTACCATTCGCTTGTCCACGTATTGAAAGTTTTTGACCATCTCCCATAGGCAATGGATCCCATTCTTTTATTTTTCCAATATTTTTTAAAGCAAAATTATTGAACGAAACACCCACTGTTCCAGTGATTCCTAATCCACCACCGAAACCAGCTTGCAATTCGAGTTGATCAGCCGATTTTTCTGTCAAAGTATAATCAATATCTACTGTACCATCGTTATGCGGTGTAGGTTGAATGCCAATTTTTTCTGCATCAAAAAATCCAAGGTTGGCAATTTCACGTTGAGATCTTATAATATCAGTTCTACTGAATTTATTTCCTGGAATAGTTCTTAATTCCCGTCGAATCACATGTTCATGGGTTTTATCATTCCCCATAATATTTACATTACGTAACACATATTGCTCTCCTTCAATTACTCTAATGACATAATTAATAGTATCATTCTCAATCGACTTCTCTTCTATTTCGGTATTAAATCCAAGGTAGCCATCATCTAAATAAAGTGAACCAATATCATCAGCTTCTGCTGTAGGCGTTTTTCCAACTCGCTTGTTTAATAATTCTTGATTAAACAAATCACCTTTTTTAATACCTATCATTTTAGACAATTCCTCCGAAGTATATTTTGTATTGCCTTTCCATTCTATATCACCAAAATAATAGCGATTCCCTTCGTCTACTTTTAGGTCAATATTCATATGTCCATTAGATGCTGTATACATAGTATCGGCAATAATACTTGCATCTCTAAATCCAATTGAATTATAATAATCAATCACAGCTAATTTATCCTCATCATACTTTTTTGCATTAAATTTCGATGCAGTAAATACGCTATATCTCACATAAGGCTCAATGAGTTGGGCTGTTTTAGAGATAGAAAGAAATCCTTTTCCTTTTAAATAAGATTGAAAATCATTTACATTTTTTCCATAAACACTTTCTGTATTGGCTGCCTTTAAAGAAATACGTGCCATTTCTTTAGAGCCTTTCATTGATTTTTTTAATTTGATACCAGAAGCATTATCATTTCCAAAAATATTGATTTGATTTATTTTTATCTTCTGTCCTTTATCAACAACAAAAGTGAGAATTACAGTATTAATCAGTGTAGTATCTGGTTTTTCTAAAATAACTGTCGAAACATTGGTATATCCTTTTTCGGCATAATATTTACGTATTTTTTCAATCGCATTTTGTTTGGTGGCTTCAGTAACAACCCTTGATTTAACCAATCCGATTTTCTCTTTTAATTCCTTTGCATCATTGTCTTTAATACCTTTAAAATTATATTTTGATAATCGTGGTCGCTCTGTAATTAAAATATCCACAAATACTTTATCACCTTGAATTCGATTGGCATTGATTTCAATATTTGAAAACAAATTTTGTTTCCATAAATTTTGAATGGCTTTTGCTATTTTGGCATCATTAGGCAATTTGATTTTATCGCCTGGCGTAAGTGCAGAAATTGAGATGAGTAATTCTTCATCCAAATACTTTGAACCACTTACTGTAACACCACCAATAATATATTCACTAGTGGCATTTAATATGGACGACTTTTTTTCCTTTTTTTGTTTAATGCCGATTTGCGCATTGGCTACTTGCGTGAAGGCAAGCGTACAACATAAAATGAAGGTTATATTTATTAATTTGTTCATGCTAAGTTTAATTGTTCACTGATTTTACCAAATCGTCGTTCTCTATTCTGATAATTTAAAATGGCTTCAAAAAGATTCTCCTTCCTAAAGTCGGGCCAATGAGTATGTGTAAAGTATAATTCGGCATAAGCCAATTGATAAAGTAAAAAATTGCTAATTCGGTGTTCGCCACTTGTTCTGATCATTAATTCAGGATCAGGGAAATTTGATGTTGACAAATTTGCTTTAAACACTTCATCATCAATTGCATTGATATCTAGATTGCCAGCTTTTACATCAGCAGCAATTTTTTTAGTTGCTTCAATAATTTCCCATTTAGAACTATAGCTTAAAGCCAATATTAAATTGAGATTTGTATTACCCGAAGTTAGTGCCATGGCTTCATCTAATTCATTTCTACATGCATTCGGCAAGGTTTGCAAATCACCAATCACATAAAGACGAACACCATTTTTAGATAAGGTTTCGGCTTCTTTTCGTATAGTGGTAACTAATAATTCCATTAAACCGTTCACTTCATTTTCAGGTCGATTCCAATTTTCTGTTGAAAATGCATACAAGGTTAAATTTTTTATCCCTACTTCAACACAACCTTCTACCACTTCGCGCACACTTAATACACCATGTTGATGTCCAAACAAACGATCTTTGCCGCGCTCTTTAGCCCAACGACCATTACCATCCATAATAATAGCAATGTGTTTCGGAATCTTTTCTTTGTTTATTAAATCGAGTATGGGCATCATGAAGCGAACAAAAGTACAAAAAACGGTTTTGTAACTTAGTTAAAATATGCTTTCGTTCAGAGTTTAACAGAGCTTTCACAGAATCAAATGAAAGAAAAAATCGGAATGACAAGCATTTCAGACAAAAGAAACAACAAATTTTACTATTACAATTTCAAACAATTTTATATTTTTATCCGTCTCTACTCGGGTTCTTTAACTATTTAGGCTATATTTGTTTTACTCTTTAGAATTATTATCAGAATGAAAAAACTACTTTATCTGGCATTCGTGTCGTTGTTTACTTTACTAATTGTGTCGTGCGGAAAAAAGAAAAGCACTGATTTACCTTTGCCAACAGCACGAAAAGAATCAGTTTATATCACAACAAATAATAATAATCTGATTAGTTATAATCCAGCCAATGGTACCAAACACTGGGAAATTAGTTTAAACGGCGCAAGTGAAGGTGTACCTGTTTTATATAAAAAGAAGCTTTATATAGTTACTAATTCAGGCTATTTTTATGCAATTGATATTGTAAAAGGCGAAATTTCATTAGAAAAAGACATTCAAAAGCCTTCCCGATTTTCTATAGCGGTTGATAATGATAAGGTTTATATTGCTTCTGATTCGTTATACTGTTATGATTTGAATGGTAGTATGATTTGGAAATATGATCCTGGAACTAGCACTCCATGCACATCTTCTCCTCAGGTTGCCAATAGCAGAGTTTACTTAGGTCTTCGTGACATGATACATGCTGTAGATGCAAATTCTGGTGGTCCTGTATGGGTATCACCTTCTGCTAGCGGTTTGGATATCGTTTCTTCACCAAGAGTAAGCAATGGTCTGGTTTATTTTGGAGGTCTAGACAAAAAGATTTATGCCCTAAATGAAAGTGATGGTTCATTAAAATGGGAATACTTAACGGGTGATAAGATTTTATCATCACCAATGGTTTATGGTGGAATGTGTATTACAGGCAGCGCCGATTATGGTGTATACTGTATTGATACGACTTCGCCCACTTTACCTCCAAATGGTGAATTGCGTTGGAAATATAAAACCATTGATCGAGTTAATTCATGCGCAACCGTTCATGAAGTAAGCAATACAATATTAGTTGGTGGACATGATTTTAATTTATACGCAATTGATCATGTTTCGGGCACTTTAAAATGGAAATATCCTGCTAGTAGTATCATCGAAACTTCTCCAGTTGTTTATGGCGAATACGTTTATTTTGCTTCTGTTGATCGCTATCTTTATTGTGTAGATGTTCGAAATGGCAATACGGTTTGGAAATCATTTTTAAATGGCAGTTCCAAAAGCTCACCAATGGTTGATGATTTAAAGAATGGTCTATATCCAAGTGTGAGCGGTATGAGTAAGTATTAAAGCCATTTAACACATATTTTCCTGCATTCTGTTGGCCTTAGCATTTTCTTTATAATGCTTCCTCCTTTAATTATTAATATTCGCTTATTTACTTTTGAAAAGGATTAATATCCCGATCATTTTATGCATGATTACAAACACAAAATAGTTTTATCTTTATCGCGTGTTACGTTTTGAAAAATATTTATTTTATGGGATCATTTTACTTGCTCTAAGCATTATTGTAATCCCTAAATTTTATATTACAGGTGACGGACCAAGTCATACTTATAATGCAAAGGTTCTTTTTGACTATGTGTTTAATCATGATAGAAATTTTTACAAGGATTTCTATACGATCAACCGAAATATAGATCCAAATTGGATAGGGCATTTATTGATTGGTTTTTTTAATCAACTATTCCCATATTGGTTAGCTGATAAGATGTTTCAAATTCTTTATGTTATCATTTTTGTTTTTGGATTTAGGTATTGCATTCAATCGATCAATAAAGAGAATTCCTTTCTTAGCTTTTTATTTTTTCCGTTTCTCTTTACCCTACCCTTTCAACAAGGATTTTATAACTATTCCTTGTCAATAGGTTTGATGTTTTGGACCTTAGGTTATTTTATTCGCATTAAGCATCATTTAGATCATCCTGCCAAACAGTTTGTTTTAAGTATACTTTTACTTGCTACTGCTTTTTCGCATGGAATGCCGGTGATTTATGTGATGGGTATCATTGCCATGATATGGTTGAGCGAGAACTTTTTCCTTTTCATACCACTTGATTTTAGAAAACTTTCATTACATCTTTCAAGACTTGCGTTGATTTTTTTACCTTCTATTTTATTGATCTTTTTATTTCTAATCAAGCGTGGCACTGGCAGAGAACCACATACTTTAACGATTGGAAAAAAAATATTGAATTTTCTTACCATGTATTCATCACAAAGTACGCGATATGCTGAAGCGTTTCCTGCCATTGCAAGTGGAATATTACTCATCTCTTTTTTAGGCATTCTTTTTATTACTCGTAACAAAGTAAATATTTCAAAAAAAATGAATTTGGGTTATGTGTTTTTGGTGATGATGGTTTTTACATTCATTTCATATCTCACCTGTCCTCATAGTATAGGTGGTGCTGGTAGTATTGATATTCGACTCGCTTTTTTACCACCTTTATTTTTACTTTTATATTTTGCAACTAAAAAATGGACAGAGCTTGCTAAAATTATATTTATTTCAAGTTCGTTTTTAATCTCTATTACCTTTTTAATTATTCGTTTCCCATATGTTCTAAAAGCAAGTGAAATTGGTAAAGAAATCATGTCGTCATCTCAATATATAGAAGACAAATCTGTGATATTAAATCTACATTATGATTATTATCAACAATTACCAAATCATGATAGTTTGTTTCATCATGATGGTTCATTTTTACATTTTAGTGATTATTTAGGTGCTGTAAAAAACAAACATCTCATTTTACTTAATAATTACGAAGCCGAAATAAACTATTTCCCAGTGAATTGGCAACCAGGTATGAATCCTCGATCAACCATGTCGGGTTTTATTCAAGGTAACCTACCTCCTTGTGGCGATTACCATTTATATGAAGATCAGGTGAATAAAAAAATTGATTATATCTTATTTCAAAATTGGCGTCAAGACGCATTGCATAACCCGTGCACAAAAATATTGATTGAAAAAATAAATCTTGATTTTACAAAAGTGTATGAAAGCAAAAATAAATATGTAATAGTATTTAAGAGGAGATAAGGATTAAGTTCTCTTAAATTATATTATACATTCACCACAACTTGTCGTGGTTTTACTCCTTTCACTTTTTCGGCAATGGCTTTAATATGCGGTGGTGTAGTACCACAGCAGCCTCCAACTAAATTAACCAAACCGTCAGTTGCCCACTCATAAATAATATTAGCAGTTATTTCGGCAGTTTCATCATATTCACCCATTGCATTTGGCAAACCAGCATTAGGATATGCGCTCACATAGCATGTTGCAATTTGTGCTAATTCTTCAATAAACGGTCGCATCTGTCTTCCACCTAAAGCACAATTTAAACCAACACTGATTGGATTGGCATGCTCAATTGAATAATAAAAAGCTTCAAGAGTTTGTCCGCTTAAAGTGCGTCCAGATGAATCGGTTATTGTACCTGAGATCATGATGGGTAATTCAATGTCATGATCTTTAAAATATTTTTTTGTTGCATAAATTGCTGCCTTTGCATTAAGGGTATCAAAAATAGTTTCAATTAAAATGATATCAACTCCACCATCTACTAAACCTTGTATTTGTTCGTAATAGGCTTCTGCCACCTCATCAAAATAAACTGCTCTAAAGCCAGGATTATTTACATCGGGGGATAGTGAAAGTGTTCTATTGGTTGGACCTAAAGCACCAGCAACAAAATAATTTTCATTTGTAAATGATGGATTTTTCAACAAATATTCATTTACTGCATTGCGCGCACAATGCGCAGAAGCTTTATTCAATTCATAGCTTAAAGACTGCATATCATAATCTGCCATTGAAATTCGTTGTGCGCTAAAAGTATTTGTTTCAATAATATTTGCGCCCGCTTCAAGATATTGTAGATGAATATTTTTAATGATATCTGGTTGTGTAATCGATAGCAAATCATTATTACCCTTCACATCAGTTTTCCAATCCTTAAATCGTTCACCCCTATAATCTGCTTCAACTAATTGATGACGTTGAATCATAGTGCCCATTGCGCCATCGATAATAACAATTTGATTCTCTAAAAGTTTTTCTAATGCATGCATGTGTTCAGTTTTTATATATTTACAAGTGCTGAACCTTTACCAGAGCCAATAAAAATGGATGCTTTTTATTTGGATGAGTATTAGTTCTGTTTGAATAGAGGTCGAACAATAATCAAATCTACCTGTTGAGCAAAAGTAAACATGAAAATCTGATTAAAGCAAATTATCGGTGTAAATTTGTCTTCTTTAAAATATGAAATTTACAATTGCTTATACCTTATTGTTTGTTTATGTAATTGCAGCCATTTTATTTTGGGGATATAGCTTAAACAAACAAAGTGTTGCCTTATACAATTTAGAGAAAGAAAAAATTGAATTGCTATTATTAGCCGGAAAACATATTGAGTATAAAACTGAACTTCATAAAATAACGGATGCAAAAATTCGTCGTACAAAACAATATTTAGGTGAGGGTTCAACCTTTATTCTCATTATTCTATTAACAGCTGGTATTGTTTATTTTGCATATTATAGACAACGTAGTTTAGCCAAATTACAAAAAAATTTCATGCTCAGTATAACGCATGAATTAAAAACGCCTATTGCAGGCATTCGGTTAAATATGCAAACCCTTGAGAAAAGAAAATTAGATGAAGCAACACAACAAAAATTAATACTGTCGTCAATCTCTGAAACACATCGCTTAAATGATTTATGCAACAATATTTTAGCATCTACTCAACTTGAAAGCGCCAAACAGGCTATTTATACAGAAGAGGTGATATTAAATGAATTGATATTAAATATAGTTCAAGAAATGAAACAACGATTTCCATCATGTTTAGTGAATACGAATATCATGACAGATCAATTCAAAATTCAAGGTGATTCATCCTTATGGAAATTGGTGATAAGCAACTTACTTGAAAATGCGCGTAAATATTCTGATTCATCAGAAACGCCTATTGAAATTGAACTATATAAAAATAATCAATCTACCTACCTTTTAGTTAAAGATCAGGGAATTGGAATTCCTGAAAATGAAAAAGAAAAAATATTTGATAAGTTCTATCGAATTGGGAATGAAAATACAAGAGCTTCAAGGGGCACAGGGTTAGGCCTATTTATTGTCAAAAAAATTGTATCCCTTTACAAATATGACATTTCTGTGAAAAACAATAGCCCTAAAGGTTCTATTTTTGAGGTGGTTTTTACTTAATATGATTATTATGATGCAAAATAAAATTTACAAAGGAAGTATATTGTTGGTTGAAGATGAAGAGAGTTTGAGAGAGGCACTTAAACTCAATTTGGCATTAGAAGATTATGAAGTAACTGCAGTTGACAATGGAAATAAAGCAATTAAAGCATTTAAAGAAGAATATTTTGATTGTATTATTTTAGATATTATGATGCCTGAAGTAGATGGATTGATGGTTTGCGAAAGTATTCGATTGCAAAACGACAAAGTCCCTATCATGTTTTTATCTGCCAAAAGTAGTGGCGCCGATCGTGTACTTGGCTTAAAAAAAGGTGGTGATGATTATTTAACCAAGCCTTTTAACCTTGAAGAGCTATTACTTCGGGTTGAAAAATTAATTGAAAAGAACAAAAAAATTGAACATGCTGTTGAAGAAATTTCCTTTGTTGAAATAGGAAAAAGTAAAATTGATTTTCATGCGCAAGAATGTTATGATATTCGAGGTGAAAAACATACGATGACTAAAAAGGAAATTCAATTTTTAAAATTATTGGTTGAAAATAAAAACGAAGTCATTTCACGTGAACATATTTTAAAAATGGTTTGGGGGTTTAATGTGTTTCCAACTACCCGCACCATCGATAATTTCATTATGACCTATCGCAAATATTTTGAAGAAGATCCGCGCAATCCTCAATATTTTTTAAGTATTCGCGGAATAGGATATAAATTCACCAATCATTCGGTATAGGTTTTACCTTGTTTGCAAAAGATTCTAAGCTCTTGTAATGCATAGAATTGTTGGTGATAAGAGCAACGATGGCGGAAATCTACTCCACCGTTTTGGGTGTTATCATCAATTATAATGTAACCCTTTTTGAACGAGTCATTACTCTCTATTTTATATCTTATTAACTACGTGTAACAGAAGGAGACTTTACATTTGGTAAAATTATAAAAATGAAAAAGATCCTATTCACAGTTTTAATCACTACTAGCTTGTTCACTACACAAGCGCAAACACTTGAACAACTTATTCAAAAAGCCAACAAAACACTGAATAATAATAAAGGTGGTAATGGCAAAACAACTGGAGGTGGATTATTAGGTGCCAACCTTTCAAATACAGATATCGTAAGTGGCTTAAAAGAAGCGCTAAGTATCGGTACAAAAAACGCATCAGGAAAATTGAATAAAACAAATGGCTTTTTTACTAATCAATTGATTAAAATTTTATTACCTCAAGAAGTCAAGAATGTTGAGTCAACCCTTCGTTCATTTGGTTTTAATAGTTTGTGCGATAAACTCATTTTAAGTTTGAATAGAGCGGCAGAAGATGCTTCAGGAAAGGCTGTACCTATTTTTGTGAATGCAATTACCTCAATGTCAATTACTGATGGACTCAATATTTTACGAGGAGGTGATAATGCGGCAACTAATTTTTTACGACAAACTACCACTACCGCTCTAACAAGCGCATTTAGACCAGTGATTGAAAGTTCGTTAGGTAAAGTAAATGCAACAACTTATTGGAATCAAGTTTTTAAAGCCTATAATAAATTGCCAATAACAAAAACAAAAGTAAATACCGATTTAACTGGTTATGTAACAGAAAGAGCATTAAGTGGCTTGTTTACAACAGTTGCTCAAGAAGAAGCGAATATTAGAAAAAACCCAGCCGCTCAAGTAACTGGCTTGTTGCAAAAAGTTTTTGGAGGTAAATAATTAGAGTCTGAACAAGATGGCCATGATGATGCGGCTTTCAGATTTTACTAGGTCTGGCCGCCAATTAGGATCAAGAATAGTAGTAGAATATCCTGTTTGAGAAGTTACCCCTTTGGCACCAGCAAAGTATGGTATATTAGCGTTTCTGTAAACAAATTCAAATCTGAAAGTAGTACTTTGGTTCGGCATATAATCGATATTCGCTGAACAATCCCATCCAAAAAATTTATCGCCAGGATTGGCACTAAACGGAAAAGCGCCTTCAGTTTGCGTTGGATTATTTGCATTCGGCAACGGACTTGCTTGTCCGGTTGGGTAAAGAACTAAATATCTACCTGGGTTCGTCATTAATCCACCACCCATGGTAATTGCAAATTTATTTTTAGCAAACCATATTCTATTATAGATCATCGCACTCACAAAATATTGTGCCGGCCCTTTTAGGCTATCGCCATCTTTAAATCCATTGACTCCTGCTCCTTTTTCAAAACCAATATCGCCTGTAATAGAAAAAGCCATTCGTGTAATATATTTTGAATTTGGTTTATTGTAATAACGAAGCAAGACACTATTGTCGGAATGAAATCGTTTTCTATTTGGCAATCCTCCAGCATCACTTCCATAATAATTATTAGTTAGTGCTTTAAGATTTCCATTTGTGCTCATATAGGTAATATTTCCTCCAATGCCCGGCATACGATTAAACTTACCATAGCTTTGCCAGCCATTGACAATCCATGGTTCAATTTTCCAGTTTTTAGTAGGATGAATTTGAATGCGGACACCATTAAAAAACCATGGGGTATTGTCAGAAGTAAATGAGGCTTGATACTCCCAATTTTCAGCTTGATAATATGAATTTAATCCGATATAACTCATAAACATTCCTGCATCAATATTAATACCATGCCATTTATTGATATGATAACCCACATTTGCTTCACTCAAGTAACGATAAACATTTGCTAGGTTATATTGACCGCGATAAGGACTCATATCATTCCGTGGCACTACAATCGAACGTGTGCCAAACTGTGTCATGACTCTAGCTCTTGCCGATTTATAATTAAAATCGCCACCAAAATGTAATGCAGAAAGTTGTACTTCATTATTTCTGGCTAAGGCTGTCGATCCAACCACTGTATTATCATTTGGGTTATTGAATGAATACGTATAATTTATATCTAGTAAAATACTTGGTGTAAAATATTTCATATCCTTCCAAATATTGTTGGTTCGTCTATCGCTTCCATTTTGCCACGAAACATCAATATCTTCAAATGGCTCACCTTTTTGTTGATTGCCTTTTAATTTAAGTAAATCATTTTGATCGATAACAATACTTGCTGAACTATCGGTCAAAGGTAAATTTTCAAACGCTGAATTATTTTGACTAGAAGGATTGTATTGATTCGCATCACGAATATTTTGTGCATTCGCATGTAAACAAAACATGATATTAAAAATGGTAATTAGCTTTTTCATTCTTTTTATTTTAAAAATTTATAATCGCATTGTCATCTTCAAACTGAACAGATTTAATATCTGAATGAGAGATGATTTCGCCCATCATTGATCCAAATAATTCGACATTTACATTCAGTGAATTTTGGGCTCCAGTGTGAAGATGCCATTTAATGATATATGGTTCATTGTAATCGATATCTCCTTTATAATATCCGATGATTTGGCCTTTGCAAATGCGATGATCGTTTAGCGTAAAAATGACATTTCTATTTGCCAAACTATAATACTTTTGGTACACCAATAATGAACTATCTTTTTTCATTGGTATTCTCTTTTAACTGCATGTCTCTCGAGAAAGTTCAATATTGGCAATTGGTTGATAGATTAGAGGAATATGCTCAATAATCACATCGCTTTTATCGAGCCCAAAAGCTCTTTCGTCACTTAGTCCTAACCGCTTTAATGAAAAGTATGCATTGAGTAGTAAACCATCCTTTAAGGAGAATTCATTTTCAACGGATAAAAATTTTTCAATGACTATAAATTTAAAATCGGGTTCAGGATTATACTTTGTTGAACCATCATCACGTATATGTAGATTAAGCTCTTTCTTACTTACTAATTCTTCAACAATTTTTTTGAAATAAAGTTCAGTTCTTGGTTGAATTCGGAATCCAACATTGATATTTATTTTAATTACTTTATCATCTAAAAGTTCAGAAACATCGTACGATAAAGTATAAGGCGCATTTGTTCGATGTATATGTACAAACCAATATACATCGGCTCTTTTGGGTGTTTTAGCAAATATTGATTTAATTATCTTTTCTTCAATTTCATGTCGGTTATTGGCTTTTGTTAAGTAGATCAAATGTGTTGAGAATTTTTGAATTTCTTGATCATTGCTAAGCATTTGAATATCATTGATATACTTACCTAACTCAACAAATTTTGTAAATCGATTACTGATTTTTCGGCCCGAGTAAACAGTAAACATGATGAAGATAAAGATGGATGAAATCAGAATCGTGATATAGCCTCCATCAGGAAATTTATGAATATTGGCAACAAAGAAGCTAATCTCAATACTTGCTAAAATCAATAATAAACATGTAACTAAAATTTTATTCCATTTCAATTTATAAAGGAGGAAGAAAAAGAGTAGATAGGTTGTAACCATCATGGTAATCGTAATTGCCAATCCATAAGCTGCTTCCATATTTGACGATGATTGAAAATGAAGCACA
>DAOOQH010000098.1:0-12238 GCA_035388625.1 Chitinophagaceae bacterium
AAAAACAGCAGCGAGAAGTCGTTTTTCTGTTTCATCGAAACTTAAATTTCTTCTTGCAAAAACTCTTTCAGCTGTATCAATCGCTTTTGACAATTGGTATTCCATAAAGCCATTCGCACTTCCCCAACTAAATGATGGGATGAAATTTCGAGGGAAACCGGCACCATATACATTACAACTCACACCAATTACTGTACCAGTGTTCAACATTGTATTAATGCCACATTTTGAATGATCGCCCATAATCAATCCACAAAATTGAAGTCCAGTTTTTACAAACGATTTTTTTGATTCACTCCACAACTTAACCTCTTCATAATTATTTTTCAAATTCGAATTATTGCTGTCTGCACCAATATTGCACCATTCGCCAATAACTGCATTGCCAATAAAACCGTCGTGCGCTTTACTCGAATTTGCATAAAAGATTGAATTGTTTACTTCGCCTCCCACTTTACAACCGTATCCAACGGTAGTTGCGCCATATATTTTAGCACCCATTTTTAATACACCATGTTCACCCAATGCAAATGGACCACGTATCATACAGCCTTCCATCACTTCTGCATCTTTGCCAATATATATAGGACCTGAATTTGTATTGAATATACTGCATTCAACTTTTGCACCTTCTTCAATAAAAATTTGGTCACCAATAATTGTATTGGTATCTGAAATTGCTTGAGAATTTTTTCCACGTGTTAGTAAAGTAAAATCATTTCTGATTGCCCAATCATTCATGCTAAATAGGTCCCATAAATAATTGAGTATTTTTATTTCGGAGCTAAAATTGATCGAATTAAAATTTAAAACGATATTGTTTATTTCGAATGATAAAGATTGTTCGCGATTCAATCGAGCGCAAATAAGTGTTCCATCTTTTACAATACATTCTCCTTTTTTAATTGTCAATATTGCCTCTGTCAATTCTTTGGTAGGAAATAAAGCGGCATTTATAAAAACATTATCATCAGTAAAAGATATTGGGAATTTTTCTTGAAGAAAATCCTGTGTTTTAGAAAATACAGGTTGCAATAATATATGCGACCATCTTTCATTCATTGTTAGAATGCCACAACGAAGTGCACTTACGGGGCGTGTATGTGTTAAAGGTAAAAAGTGATGAAAACGTTCATCGTCAAAGAGAATATAATTCATAATTTATTGCACAAGATTATCGCCGATTTGATTAATATCTTCATTATAAATATCTGGTTTTTTATCTAAGGTTGATTTAACAATATGATAGCCGCCAATTGCACAAGGTATACCCACTAGCACCGCCATTATCATTTTCTCCTGTCCAAAAATCGCAAACCCAATCATAATACCTAAAATTTCACCTGTAAACCAAGCAAGCACGGTATATAATTTCCAAGTGCCTGGTTTTAGTCCTTTGGTTATTGCTAAGTCGCCAATTTTTCGTGTAAGAAAGATAAGCGCAATGATTTCTAACATAGAATTTGTTTAAGGCGTTAAAAGTAAAATAAAATGTCGACATTCAAACTTTGAATGGCAGCTTTAAATTTATTAGCTGAGAAGCTTATCATATTCTTTTATTTTTGATGTAGTTTTGAAGCTTAAATTAAGGATAGCATATGTTGACAGTAAGCACGAGTGATTTATTACCACAACAATTTCCTTTTCAAATGGTTGATACCTTGATTGAGGCAAATGAATTGAGTATCAAAACAAATTTTACTATTTTAGAGGATAATGTATTGGTGAGTGATTCTTATTTTACCGAAGGTGGACTCATCGAAAATATGGCGCAAAGTGCAGCAGCCGGAACGGGATATTATTTTAGAGAGAAAGGAGAAAAAAATCCCATCGGTTATATCGGTGCTGTAAAAAATGTTTCTATTGTTAAATGTCCACAAGTTCATTCTTTTATTGAAACAGAAATTACAACCCTTCATCAAATTGGCAATGCCACCATCGTTCAAGGAAAAATATTTTTCGAAAAAGAAGTGATCGCTTCTTGTGAATTAACTATTTTTGTCTCTCAATAATTTATATAAAATGAAAAAATTATCTTTATTATTCTTGTTAGTGCTATCTCTTTTTCAATCTAGCACTCTTAATGCTCAATCAAAGGCAGATATTTTTAATACCAGTGTACCCATCACTTGGCTTGGTGTTGATTTTTCTGAAATGAAATTTATTGGCACAGCGGCAGGTTGGGGTAGTGAAAGCACTAAATCTTCATCTGAAATGCGTGATACCTATTATCATGTTTGGAATGAAGTGATTGAAAAAGAATCGAAAAATTTTAAAGTGGAGGCAGCAGTCAATCGAAATGAAGTTGAATGGAATGGAAGTGCGGTGAAAAAAGCCAATAGTAAAGCCAACAAAAAAGATATTTTTTCAGAATCTTTATCTGATTATCAAAGCATATCCGAAAGTGATTTAAATCAAATGGTAAAGCAATATGATTTCAATGGCAAGTCAGGTATTGGATTTGCATTAATTGCTGAGGGCATGAATAAGAACTTAGAAGAAGCAAGTTATTGGGCTACTTTTATAGATATGAAATCAAAAAAAGTAATTTTAGCAAAGCGAATTACAGGAAGTGCACAAGGATTTGGATTCAGAAACTACTGGTTAGGTTCGATCAAAAGTGTTTTTAAAAAAATGAAAAAGGAATTTAAAAACTGGGATTAATTCTTGAATCACTCAAAAGCTGTTTACCTTATTGCTTCATCTATGATCACACCACTGGGTGTTGGCACAGATGAAAATTTTAATGAATTAATTCAAGGTAATTCGGGTATTAAAAAAATACTTGATCCACTTCTTTTTCCTCATGACTTGCCTTTGGCCAAAATAGATGATACTATTATAGAGGCTTGTAAATTAAAATTTAAAACCTCCACTCGTTTTGATTCACTTGTTTTGGCTTGTTTAGATCATCTTCAAACAAAGACTGAAATAGATCTATCGTCAGAAGAGGTATTGGTAGTGCTTTCTACAACAAAAGGGAATATTGAACTTTTACAAACTTATGAAAATGATGAGAAATTATTTCTTAGTTCGTCGGCACAATTAATTCAATATCAACTCAAACAATCAAAGCCGCCAATCATTATTTCAAATGCCTGTATATCTGGGCTTTCCGCTATCATTGTTGCAAAGCGTTTATTGCAAGAAGGGAATTACAAACATGCGCTCATCATTGGTTGTGATGTGCTCACTAATTTTGTGATTAGTGGATTTAATTCATTTCATGCGATTAGTAACGAGGTTTGTAAACCTTTTGATATCAATCGTTCTGGAATTTCTTTAGGAGAAGCATGTGCTGGACTTATATTAAGTACTGAAATAAAAAGTGATATACAAGTTCTTGGAGGTATAGTTTCAAATGATTCAAATCATATCTCTGGACCATCAAAAACGGGTGAGGAATTAGCTTATTGTATTCAGCAATCAATGGATGATGCCAAACTAACCAACCACGACATAGATTTCATTTCTGCACATGGCACTGCCACTGATTATAATGATGAAATGGAGTCGAAGGCCTTTTCATTATCAGCTCTACACAACTCGCCAGTATTTAGTTTAAAGGCTTCATACGGACATACATTAGGTGCATCTGGGGTGTTAGAAACCATTATAAGTGCTGAATGTTTAAAGCAAAATGTCATTTTGCCAAGCGCTGGTTTTACTCAAAAGGGCGTAAGTGGAGATATAACTCTCAGTGATAAATTACAAAGAAAAGAAATTGATACTTGTTTAAAAACAGCTTCTGGTTTTGGAGGCTGTAATGCAGCTTTGATTTTGAAAAAGCTAAACTAGATTTAACTTCTAATTGCAACCACAGGATTCATATTAGCCGCTCGTTGAGCCGGTATGAAGCCAGCCAAGATACCGACCAAAACTGAAATGCCAACACCTAATAAAAAATTAGACCATGAAAGTTCAACCGGAAATCCTAGCGGACCACTTAATATTTTTGATAAGATCATTACAAATAAAATACCCATCAGTCCACCAAGAAGGCACAAAATAACTGATTCAATTAGAAACTCAGAAAGGATGGTCATTTTTTTTGCGCCGATTGCTTTTTTAACACCGATAAATGTGGTGCGTTCTTTTACTGACACAAACATAATATTTGCAATTCCAAAACTGCCAACCACTAATGAGAAGAAGCCGATAATCCAACCAAAAATATTGATATTGGCAAAAATATCATTAATGCTATTTTGAATACTATCTAATTGATTGAATGAAAAATTATCTGCTTCTTTTGGTCTCAATTTTCTACTTGCCCTCAATACCGATTTGATTTCATATTTCATTTCATCTAACGTATATCCCTTTCTGGCTTTTACCATCAGCATTGGATCAATAAAACCATTTCCAATATTATTATCAATTTTGCGAAAGGATGATAAATAATTATAAGAAATAACTACACCGCCATCAAAATTGAATCCAGTCATTGTTTTTCCTTGTTTTTTCATTACACCAATAATTTGAAACGGTCTGCTAAAAATATCAATGTATTTGCCTAAAGGAGAAATGGATTTGCCAAATAGTTCATCTGCAACAGTTGCTCCAATAATCAATCCATTACTTTGGGTACCTTGCATTTCGGAGACTGAAAAATATCTACCTTCAGAAATATCAATGGCTTGAAGCTTATTAAAATCATAAGTCACAGCAAATACACCTACACCTTCTGTTTCATTATTTTGAAACTTTATATTTTCCGATTCATCTGAATAACATATGGTTGTGTACGATGCACTATTTACATACTTATTGATGGCCATCATTTCATCATAATTACAAACTGGCCTTGCCTTGTACTTCCACATCGGATATTCGCCTTCATCTTCTGGTATCCAAGGGAATTTTCCAATGTACAAAACATTACTTCCAAGAGATTGCATGCTGTTTTGAATATTATTTTGCAAACTATCAAACACCGTAAGAACACTAATAATACAAAATACACCAATGGTAACTCCTAAAAGCGAAAGGAAAGTTCGTAACTTGTTGGTACGAAGCTCAGCAATAGCCATTTTGCAATTTTGAATAAAAACCTGAAACATGAAAAGCGAAGATATGAACTTAAATTTATGTGACAATTCATCAAACGGAAATCAATGGATAAACTCTTCGCCTATCATTGTAATTTCTTTTACTAAATTTGCCGCACATGGATAGTTCATCAGCGCGGAAAACATTATTACTTCTTAAAGAAAAAGAATTTGCTTATTTTATTTCTACAAGGTTTCTAGTCATTTTTTCATTGTTTATGCAAACAACTGTTGTTAGCTATTTAGTGTATACGCTTACTAAAGATCCACTTTCATTAGGCTTAATAGGGCTTGCCGAAGTTATACCAGCATTTACAATGGCATTGTTTGCAGGTTACTTTGTAGACAGACGAGAAAAAAGATCGATGTATTTATATTGTATTATTTTTTATTTAGTCAATACAATTTTTCTTTTCATCATTTGTTCAAATCTTTTCATTGAAACTCATTCCATTAAAACAGTAGAATGGCTTATTTATTTTGCGATGTTTATTAGTGGTTGTATACGATCATTTTTAGCACCGTCATCATTTTCGTTACTGCCTTTACTTATTAATCGTGAACGTATGCCACAAGCTATTACTTGGAGTAGTACATCATGGATGTTAGGCTCAGTACTTGGTCCGCTGGCAGGTGGCTTGTTGATGGCTGCCATAGGAGTGAGCAATACTTTGGTTATTGCTGGATTTTGTTTAGCATTAGCAGTTTACAGTATTTTGAAAATTAAACCTAAGCCAGTTACTTTATTAAAAGATATTGGAATTTTAAAAGGCTTGAGAGAAGGATTTAGTTTTCTTTTTAAGTCACAAATTATTTTGGCTGTATTAAGTCTTGATTTATTTGCTGTTTTGTTTGGAGGTGCAGAAGCATTATTGCCCGTTTTTTCGAAGGAGATTTTAAATATTGGTGAAGTTGGATATGGTTGGTTACGCAGTGCCCATGGAATTGGTGCTATCTTTCTCCTTTTTATTTTAGCCTATCTTCCTCTCAAAAAGAATATCGGGCCTAAATTATTTTTATGTGTTGGTGGATTTGGCGCCTGTATTTTACTTTTTGGGTTGTCAACAAATGTATATCTTTCATTTGGTTTATTATTTTTAGGAGGCTTGTTTGATGGAGTCAGTGTGGTTATTCGTCATTCAATACTTCAATTAAAAACGCCAGATGAAATTAAAGGACGAGTTTCTTCTATTAATATGATGTTCATTAGTTCGAGTAATGAATTAGGTGCATTTGAAAGTGGCTTAACAGCAAGATTAATGGGAACGGTTCCAGCGGTGGTGTTCGGTGGTATCATGACAATTTTAGTTGTGATTACAACTTATTTTGCGGCACCTAATTTGAGGAAGATAAAACTTGAATAATCAAGAACCTAGTTTATACAGACGATATATTTAATTTAGTCCCTTCAATAGCTATGAAGTGCAATGTAGTCGTCATTATACAAAGATGTGATTGACTAAATTTTATGAGAAGGTAGAAGAAAAGATGAAGTATGAATAAAAAGCTGAGAGGCTGCCGGATAGAATGGAAAGCCCTGCATAGAGCGCAGTGAAACGTAGCGAAATGAAGGCTTGGAGTGATAGCCGGAACACTGAAGAGTGTTGATTCTATTGCTGATAGCCCCAAAATATCATTTTTGATATTGATCTCAATTAAAATATACTGAGAATTTAATGAAAGACTTATTTAGTTGCCAAATAAGAAACGAACCATCAAGCCACCTCTTGTTGTTGTAATTGGAAATGAGTTTGAAACATAAGGGATACTTTGTCGTCTATCGTAGAAGAAACGCAAAGTCAAACTTTCGCTATAAATATAATCGATTGATGGAGAAATGGTAATCACTTTTTGTCCTCTTGTAGCTTTTGATTCACGTTGATCAAGTCGACTTATTGAAGTAAAATCATCTCTTAACCCAAAATCAGCTTTAATATTGACATCACTTTTTTTCTTGTCGATTCCAAAATATTTAATTGGTATTCTCACTTGTTTTAAACGCATACCACCACCCACTGTAATTTCTTTACTATTGGTTTCGCTTAATTGATAATCTACTAAACTCATACTAAGGGTACGTGCTTTTTTGTATTCAATTCTAAAGTTCAATGAGTTTTTAAAAGTGGCATCAATTCCTAATAAAGGTCCAAAGTTTTCGGTGATTGTCATATTAGGAACTGAAAAGTATGGCACATAATTATGAGAAACAGAATCAATAAATGATGGGAAGCCTAAGGCATATACATCACGATATAATAATGAAGAGGTAAAACTATTCATAGATAAAGTTCCTGCGTACGAATGTGTGAGTGTGAAACTTTGGAAGATAGGTTTAAACATTTTGGTGCGTGATAATCCGTTATAGTTTATTCTCCAATTCGGCATTGGTAAAATATTTTTGAATGGATTGGAAGTAATTTTATCATTATTATTAGATACTAAAGGAAATGTATTAGGATCTTTTCCAGTGTAGGCTGATAGAAATGCTGGAATTAAAACCTCTTGAGAATATCTTGTATAACCTTTTTTGAAATCTTGATCTTCTGGTGCAGGCGCATTGCCAGTATATGGATTAATAAGTCCAAGTCGTGCAGAAATAATTTTCCTATTATTTTCAAAATCGTAAAATGCCTTTGTCAAATTATCTGCACCACGTTTTTGGAACATCGTATTGAAGGCAAGATATGAAATACTAAATCCTCCAGTTTCGTAAGGATTTAGGTGAATATAATCTGATGTACCTCCAACGGTATCTTTAAATAATTCGGAGTGAGCTTTATTGAAAGATTTCATTAAAGTAAGATCAATTTTAAAATCTTGAATTGGTTCTAAATTGGCAGTAATATTGAGTGATTGCGAGTATTGTTGTTGAAAAGGTGCATTGAACAATGAATCGCGGGTAAGTACATTATCCTTTCCTTTCCCTTCAAGCCATAATCGGTCGGGTTGTTGACCAAATGCAAATCCGGCAGGATTATTATTATTTCTAAAGTTCATCCCAAAATACTGAGTGCTATCCATATATCCTGGTAGGGTGGTACCTTGATTTTCATTATAATTAATACTGGCTCTTCGAACCATCATAATAAATTTGGCAACTGAGCGAACACCATTTGATGGGTTAAATTCTTTTTTCTTTTTAGGAGTTGTTTTCTTTTTCCCTTTAGCAATAGTTCCTCCTTTTTTATTCAACGAATCTTTTCCAGTAACGGTTTTATTTCCTTTTTGAGATGCAATGATTTCTTGCTCTTTTTGATTCTTCGCATTTTTTGCCTCTTCCTTTGTATTCTCTTTTTGATCTTCTTTTGGTTGATCTTCTTTTTCTTTTGTGTCTTTTTGTTCACGATCGCCGGCTTTAGTAATATCTCGACCGCCGCCGCCACCTTTCATTATTTCATTTCGGCCACCGCCGCCACTATCTCTTCCACCACCTTTATCTGAATTAGTTTCTGATTTTTTATCACCACCTTTCGGTCCTTTCTCTGCTGGTCGAGGTACATTGCCTTTTGGTCCGTTGAGTATTCGAAGGAATTTTACTTTATTGTATAATTTCGTAAAATCCATTTCACCATTCAGTTGTTTATTTTGCGTGTTCCCAATGATATTCCCTAAGTTTTTGGCAAGCAACGATGCACTCGTCCAATTATAAGTAGAACCATAACTTGCTCGAATGGTAGTCCAATCAAGTATTGGAAGTTTAGCCATTGGAACTGTATAATTAGCATTTAAGGATTGTGTAAAACCAGTATTTCTGCCAAATCTTCCAACATTATTCCAAAAGGTATCTTTTTTCTCCTTGGTATCTAAACGTCCAAAAGGCTCATCAACACGCGAATTATTATTGGCGGCATAATCAAATGATAGAGCCTTAGTTAAATCCCAACGTAAATTGTAAGCTCTTGACCACGTAAAAAATTTATAATAATTAGGATCAATCGGGTAGGCGCCTTCATCAATATTTCTTATGCGAGTTTCGCCGATAGATCGATTGATATTATTTCTGAATGTAAAATTAGAAGGAAGGATATTGAAATTAAAATCTCGAATGAGATAGAGATATTTTTTCTTTTGAGAGATTAGTTTTTTGAAAGGTTCAATTGGTTTTGCTTTTGTTGAATAGGTATAACCTAAGCTAGCTGAGTGCTCATCAAGTTGATCTTTCTCTAAAAGTGGATTGTGTTTATCCGTTTGAGTGTATGAATAACTTAAATCAAAATTCTGTAAGTCCCATAATTGACGTTTTTTATCATTGGTAGGAGCAATTCGCACGTTTTGGAAATTTAAACTTTTAATTGAAGTAAAATCTTGTGCAGCTTTTTTTACAGAGTCGCGCGCTTTACCCGAATAATCTTTTACTTTATCTTCAAATTTTACATCTAAATCATAAGGATCGTAAATTGGATTGCTTACAGTTTGCGAGTAACCAGCAAATATAGGAAGTTGAACGCCCCAGCTTTTAGGTGCAAACTTACCAGCATTGATATTAGCCGATACATCAAACTGAGTATAGTTTTCACGTGCTCTTTGATTCACACGTTGATCAATATTTCCATAGCCTGCGGTATGCATGCTTCCACTGAATTTTACAGTTCCTAAATCGGCTAATTGTAAATCAACTCTACCTAATGCAGCATAACCTCCCGATTCATCTAGATTGGATAAGCGAAGTTCATTGAACCATACTTCACCACATTTTTTAGCACCATCATCATTCGGTGTATTCGGTGTTTTTTGTGGATTCATTACACCCATCATAGCCATTTTAACATCGCCTAAATTAGGATTCCCGACCACTTTAATAAAGTTACCCAGCTTATCTTTTATAATATAAGGCACAGCATAGGATACACCACTTTTGTTTCTGTCTGCTTTAGCATTCACTAAACTTGCGAAATCTAAGACCATTCTATTTTCAACAGGCCAAATAAGTTCAGGATCTCTCGTGCCATTCCCTGTTACTTTTAAAGGAATTTCATATTCATAATAGTTACTTACAAAATCACTACCTAATCTTATAAATGCCCTTAAATCACCATCTTTTAAACCAAGCACGTCATCAGATCCTTCAGCATGAATAAACATTTTCATTTCTTTAAACTGACGCAAATCCATTCCCAAGTTTTTGAACACACCTTTAGCATTACCATCTTCTAAACCACAAATTTGAATGGCGAGCGATTGTTCATTTTGAAGTGCATTTTGACCATTTGATACTTGAAACTGTTGACGTAAAATACCGGGAGGTGAAACATAAGGTATTGGAGAACGACCACTGTTTTCTTCAACACTGACTGAATACAAATTAAATAGGGTCGCATTATTGTCGTCATCAGGAACTAATTCACCAGGGTTTTTTAAAGAGAAATTGTATCGACGCCAAGTATTTCTTCCTAATTCAAGACGAGCAAAACGAAGGAAGGTAGTATCTTCAAATCCATTTAAATACATACGCATAAAACGAATAGATTTGAAATCTGGTATCGCACCTATACGATCTGTAAAATCACGAATTGGAATTTTAAACTGATACCAAGTCTCATTACGTGATGTATTATTTGGAAGTCGAACAGTTGAAATTTGTTTGTTCACAATAAAATTTGTTCCAACGGCCATATTTGGCTTCATATCGATTCTGTACTGGAAGTACTGTTCATTTTCGTTGAGGGTATTATCTCTATTAATATCTTCAGACTCAGGAATATTTGTAAATGAATTTGAAAATTGAGAATTATTATCAGTTACTGGCGAATTACCTTGGGGATTATTGAATTTTGAATATCGTTGAAAGATATTGGCAGATTGGTTGTCATAATCATCACCTCTGAAATGATGATAATCATCATTAGAAGGATCCGCAATTGCATTTTGGTAAGCGGCTGAAGTAGCACCAAAATTTGTATTTAACTCATCCAAGTAGGCTTGAAATTCTGTTGCTTCTTGTGAGTTATTCATACCGTCATAACCAACATCTTGCACTGCACGCGCATCGGGGTTATTATCGAATGCAGGTGTTATTTGTTGTTGAAATTTTGGAATGAATGACCAATTCGTTTTTTCAATTTTATTTGCTGCCACAGGATATGGCAATCCGTTTTCAAAAAACTTTCTTGAATCTTTTAAAATGTCCTCAGAAATATTACCAAGATTTAAGTATAACTGTCCTCCATTGCTCGCTGGTTTATTAATAAATGGATCCATTACCCAAAACTCAATAAATTCAACATTGGCTGTTTCGAAATCACTAAAATCAATAGGGCGCATAATACCAGCCCATCTTGTTTTAGGATTTAATAATTCGCCATTAGCATTAATATTGGTTGCATCAAAATTATATGGGCCACGTTGCTTTGGATAATAAGCCAAATCCATTGTTGAAAGATTGCCTTGCAAAGCTGTATATGATCGCAAAGGAAAAACATCCTGTTGTTGCACGAGATGTAAATATGGGTTTGAAAGCTGTGCTGTATCAGTTTTTAAATGGTTTGGGATACAATTTTGTTTTGGATCAACCATGCAAGGATCTAAATTATACCAAGCAAGTTTAGCTCTGTTTTTACCATAATTTAAGTTGTTTACTAAAGTAGCTTCAGGAAATAATAGATTGCCAAATTGATCTTTTGCTTCTTGAGGTACACTTGCTAAAGCCCAACTTGTAAGCGGAAACCTTAAATCGTAACCACTACGTGTTCCTTCAAAATCGTCAATATAGATATTGCCATCTCCATTTTCATCATTGATAAATTTGCTATGACCAGGAATAATTTTTGCCGCTTCACCGCTTGCTACAACCATTGAAGGCGCGGTAGTTGAAATAATTGGAAGTCGATCTATCATTCGTGTTAAACGTGGTAAATCTTTTTGATAGTTTGCATCTAAACCTATCACTGTATTTTTAATTGGATCTTCACCAAAAGTAACCTTATTAAAATAAGGGCGTTCAGACAAACGTAATAAAGTACCTCCAATATTGACATGGTCATTCACAAAATAATCTAATCGAGTACCAACAAAATTTTGTTGCATGGCACCGAAATTGGCATTGTTTTCATACGATACATTAATTGGAATACCCGAACTTAAAATACCATTATTAATAATTCTTAATTTTCCAATTCCATAATCTATGGTATAATCTTGGTTTTCAACAAGTCGTTGTCCACCTGCTGAAACGGTTACAGATCCTTGTG
>DAOOQH010000099.1:0-1648 GCA_035388625.1 Chitinophagaceae bacterium
ACTGGTTGAATTGGTAATTCGAAAATTGGTTGAGGTGGTTGTGCTATTTAAATGCAGTTTATCTACTGGAGTAATCGAAGTTGTTCCAACACCAATATTATCTGTGGCTGCACCAATAAATATTTTTCCAAATGAATCAATATAAATCCGCTGTGTTTGAGTGAATGGGGCAACAATTAATGAAGTGCCTAATATCATTCGTGAACCCGAGTTTAAAACAAACGGACCCGTCAAAGAATTAATGCCCCCCATATTATTTCGTGAAATACCCATGAATGTGCCTCCATAATTTTTTCCAAATTTCACAAAATCGAGCTGTCCTAATGTACTATCTTCATTTTGCATTCGAAAGGCTGTTCTGCTCGTACCTGCAGCATTAGTTGTTCTGATACACCAATCTGTATTTGAATTTTGTCGTGATTCTAATGTATAAATTGGCGCATTTGTACCAATTCCAACATTGGTGCCTGTAATTAAATTATTACCGCTTGAAAAAAGTTGTGATTTTGCGTTAAATCCTATTGATAAAAGTGCTAAGAGTAGTGTTTTTGTTTTCATTTTTTTAATTTATATTTTCGTTACAAATACTATGCCTAAGTAAATAAACAGAATTATTTGAATGAACTAATTTAATTGAAATGTGACTAGATAATTGAATTATTTGGACAAAACAATAATTCTGGACAACTAAATATTTTAGCGTTGAATGGTTTTTATAAGTCAAATGTTCAAATTTCAAAATTGCTATACTACCTTAGCAACCCATGTCGAAATCGAGTTCAGAATCACCCTTAATGCAACAACATAATGCCATCAAAAGCAAATATCCTGATGCCATTTTATTATTTCGAGTAGGTGATTTTTACGAAACGTTCGGACAAGATGCTGTGATTACTGCTAAGGTTTTAGGTATTACCCTCACCAAACGAAATAATGGAAACCCCAATGCTTCAGAGCTTGCAGGATTTCCACATCATTCGCTCGAAACCTATTTACATAAATTAGTAAAAGCTGGATATCGTGTAGCCGTATGCGATCAACTCGAAGATCCTAAACTTGCAAAAGGCATTGTAAAACGTGGCGTAACTGAATTAGTAACACCTGGCACTGCGACCAACGATAAACTGCTTGATAATAATACCAATAATTTTTTAGCGTCTGTTTATTTAAGTGAACTAACCCATGGTATTGCCTTTATTGATGTGTCTACTGGAGAATTTTTTTGCACCGAAGGAAATACAGAATATATTGATAAACTACTTCAAAGTTTTAGACCTTCTGAAGTCATCTTTCAAAAAAATAAGAACAAATTCTTTCAAGAAAATTTTGGTAGTAAATATTATACCTATCTACTAGATGAATGGATATATAGCGACCAATATGCTAATGATACCTTACTTAAACATTTTCAAACAATTTCTTTAAAGGGTTTTGGAATCGATGATATTCCATCAGCCATTATTGCTGCCGGTGCCGTACTTCATTATTTAAAAGATACAGAGCATCAGCAACTTGGACATATCACTTCAATTAAACGAATTACTAAAGATGATTTTTTATGGATGGATCGATTTACGATTCAAAATTTGGAACTACTCGATAGTAACCGCGAAAATGGAAATACTTTATTAAAAGTATTAGATAATAC
>DAOOQH010000099.1:1748-3636 GCA_035388625.1 Chitinophagaceae bacterium
CTTTCTGAGCAATTAAATCCTTGTAGCTTAATTAAAGAAAAAATTATTCATACCCTTATTGAAAATCCACCAGCCCTTGCCAATAAAGGTGGACTCATTGCTACTGGTATAAATGATGAGTTAGATGAGCTTCGAAAAATTTCTACTAATAGTAAAGAGTATTTATTACAAATTCAACAACGTGAAATTGAAGTAACGGGCATTCCATCTTTAAAAATTTCATTTAATAATGTATTCGGTTATTATCTTGAAGTAACCAATACGCACAAACATAAAGTACCGGAAACCTGGATACGAAAACAAACCCTCGCCAACGCCGAAAGATATATCACCCCTGAATTAAAAGAATACGAACAGAAAATTATGGGTGCAGAGGAAAAAATTCTTGTGCTTGAAATGCGCATTTATGATGCCCTTCTTCTTGAGTTGCAAGAATATATTACACCCATTCAACTCAATGCAAACCTCATTGCTCAGCTCGATTGTATAACCTGCTTTGCAAACAATGCGATTCAATATAAATATCGTCGTCCTCAAGTGAGTGATGAGTATACCTTGTTTATTGAAGATGGTCGACATCCTGTTATCGAACGCAATTTACCAATTGGCGAAGATTATGTATCTAATTCTGTTACCCTCGATAAAGATGAACAACAAATCATCATTATTACAGGTCCCAATATGAGTGGTAAAAGTGCCTTATTACGACAAACAGTTTTAATTAGTTTAATGGCCCATGCAGGTTGTTTTGTACCTGCTCAAAAAGCCATTATTCCATTAACCGATAAAATATTTACTCGGGTAGGGGCTTCCGATAATTTAAGTGGTGGCGAAAGTACTTTCATGGTTGAAATGAATGAAACTGCAAGTATCATTAATAATATTAGCAATCGAAGTTTAATTGTACTCGATGAAATTGGAAGAGGTACAAGCACATTTGATGGTATTAGTATTGCATGGAGTATTGCCGAATTTTTACACAATCATACACATAAACCGCTTACACTTTTTGCTACGCATTATCATGAATTAAATGAGCTCGAAAATAAAATGCCACGCATTAAAAATTATCATGTCACTCATAAAGAAGTTGGTAATAAAATAATTTTTTTACGCAAACTCGCGCTCGGTGGAAGTACCCATAGCTTCGGTGTTCATGTAGCTCGAATGGCTGGTATGCCGGTAAGCCTTGTAGATCGTGCAAATGAAATTTTAGAAATGCTTGAAGAAAAAAATCAATCCAATCGACTAACCAATCACTTAAAAAAAATACCAACTGCTAATTATCAACTCAATATTTTTGATGGACTTGCAGAAGATTTAAAACGTATCAAAGAAATTTTAGAAGGGGTTGAAATTAATTCTCTCACTCCAGTTGAAGCACTAATGAAATTAAATGAATTAAAAGGTGTTATTAAAACAAATGCCTAAGTTCATGTTATACTCTTGACATCGAATATTATTAGGACTTATTCTGAACTAATATTATTATTGTAGTAATGAAATGGCTAACCCTCTCCCTCCTTTTTATCACTCAATTCTTAAATGCACAAAATAGTTTTCAGAAACTTGATGATGCATTTAAAAAACTATCTCAAGATTCTAGTTACAGTAAAGCTGATATAAGCTTTGCCTTACGTGATACAAAAACTGGAAAATTATTATATGCTCAAAATAAAGATATTCTCCTTGCACCTGCATCTACACTTAAAACTTTTACTACGGCTTCAGCTCTAAATATCTTAGGTGAAGATTATAAATATCAAACCAAAATTAGTTTCAGGGGCATCATAAAAGATAGAATTGGATTTGGCGATCTCATCATTCGTGGCTCAGGCGATCCTAGCTTTGGGTCAGATCGTTATCCCGAAACCAAACCTGATCTAAT
>DAOOQH010000099.1:3736-12182 GCA_035388625.1 Chitinophagaceae bacterium
AACAAAGAAAAAATTCATAATATGCAATTGGCAAGTTTGCAACCCGATATTGATTTTAAAAATGAACTCATCAGCTACCTAAAAAAAGAAATTCATTTTGAATTAAAAGATACAAATATTACCGGTAAGGAAATTTTATTGACCACAATTTATTCTCCTCCATTATCGAAACTTGTCTATTGGTGTAATCAAAAAAGTTTGAATTTATACGCTGAATCTTTTTGTAAAACAATGGGTTTAAAAACTTTTAAAAAAGGTAGTTGGCCTTTCGGTACAGCTTCAATTTTATTATTTGCAAATCAAAATAAAATTAATGTTCAATCGGTTTATTTAAAAGATGGGAGTGGACTTGCACCAGAAAACAAAATCACCACCTCCATTTTATCTGAATTATTAGCCATGTATACTAAACAAAAATGGTACTCTACATTTTACGAAAGTTTGCCTTCTATCAATGGACTCATCATGAAAAGTGGCTATATCGGCGGCACTCGAGCATATTCAGGTTATATTAAATTGAAAGATGGCACCGATGCTTCATTTGCATTTATCATTCATAACTATAGTTGTACGCCCAGAGAAACTAAATTGAATATGTTTCGAATATTAGATTTATTGAAATAGGTTGAGTGACTCATTCTTCTTTACTCATTTAAGTTTTTATTACGCAAAGGCATTATGAAAAATCAGCACTTTTAGACAAGTTGATTCAAAAGAAAAAAATTACCTTTACCTCTCATCTTTTAAACTTATAATTATGAAACTAAAACCTTTGTTTGCAATCGCTCTTTGTGCTTCTCTATTTTCGTGCAACGAAAGCGAAACGAAACAAACAACGCCTTCAACCACAACTTCTACCGAAACGGATTTTAATGTGATGGCAGAATCATTTGCCGATTTACAAATATTGCGATATCAAGTTCCCGGATTCGAAAGCTTATCAGCAAAAGAAAAAGAATTGGTTTATTATTTATATGAAGCTTCATTATGTGGCCGAGATATGATTTACGATCAAAAAAGTAAATATGGTATCTTACTTCGAAAAACCATCGAAACAATATACGGTACTTATAAAGGTGATAAATCAAATGCTGATTGGAAAAAATTTGAAGATTATTGTGGTCGATTTTGGTTTAGTAATGGTAATCATCATCATTACGGAAACGAAAAATTTATTCCAGAATGTAGTGCCGATTATTTTAAATCATTAGTGATGGCATCTGACTCTGCTTCACTCCCTAAAGAAGCAAACGAAAATGTGGCTGCATTTTGGACCCGTGTAAATCCGTTATTTTACGATTTAAAAGTTGAACCTAAATGTGTTGACCTTCGCTCTGGTATTGATAATGTAGTTGCTTCGAGCAATAATTTTTACGAAGGTGTTACTCAAAAAGAAGTCGAAGCTTTTTATGATAAAATGCCAACAACGGGTAATGCGCCTAGTTGGGGATTAAATAGTAAAGTGGTGAAAGAAAATGGTGTTGTTACCGAAAGGGTGTGGAAAAGTGGTGGTATGTATGGTGCCTCAATTGATAAAATATGCTATTGGTTGGATAAAGCTGCTACAGTTGCTGAAAATGAAAAACAAAAAACAACCTTAACTCTATTGACGAAGTATTTACGCAGTGGCGATTTGAAAGACTTTGATGATTATAGCATTGCATGGGTGAAGGATGTTGATAGTAAAATTGATGGTATCAACGGTTTTATTGAAGTGTATCTAGATGCAATTGGCAAAAAAGGTAGTTATGAAAGTTATGTGAGTATTAAAGATGTTGAAGCTACCAAAAGAATATCTGCTATCGCTAAAGAAGCGCAATGGTTCGAAGATAATTCACCTCTTATGCCTGAACATAAAAAGAAAGAAGTAAAAGGAATTATTGCAAAAGCAATTACTGTTGTGGCCGAAAGTGGCGATCTTGCTCCGACAACAGCCATTGGAATTAATTTACCTAATGCTGACTGGATTCGAAAAGATCATGGAAGTAAGTCGGTTTCATTAAGTAATATAATTCATAGCTATAATGTGGCTAGTGCATTAAAAGGTACGCTTGATGAGTTTGGTTTAAATGATGAAGTGAAAAATAGAATTAAAAAATATGGTTCTTTGGCATCTGATCTACATACTGATATGCACGAATGTATTGGTCATGCTTCAGGGCAAATTAATCCAGGTATTGAAACAACTGATAAAACACTTAAGAATTATGCTAGTTGTTTAGAAGAAGCTAGAGCTGATTTAGTCGCGCTGTATTATATTATGGATCAAAAATTAGTTGATATTGGTGTGTCTCCTTCTATTGAAGTGGGTAAAGCCGAATTTGATTCTTATATCATGAATGGTTTGATGACTCAATTAACCCGATTAAAAATGGGTGATGATATTGAAGAAGCACATATGCGTAACCGCCAACTGAATGCTAAATGGGCGAATGAAATGGGTAAAAAAGATAATGTCATTGAATTTGTAAAACGTGATGGAAAAACCTATGTTCAAATTAACGACTACGAAAAATTACGTAAATTATTTGGCGATCTATTACGCGAAATTCAACGCATTAAAAGTGAAGGCGATTTCAAAGCCGGTCAAGCCCTTGTTGAAAACTATGGCGTTAAAGTTGATCAAACTTTATTGAAAGAAGTTTTAGATCGTTATGCCTTATTAGGTATTAAACCATATCGTGGTTTTATTCAACCTAAATTAACTGCAACCATGGATGGCGATAAAGTGAAGGATGTAAAAATTGAATACCCAACTTCATTCTTTGCACAAATGATGGAGTATGGTAAAAATTATAGTTACTTAGGTGTAAAAAATTAGTTCGTAAGAATGGATAAAAAAAGCGATCAGAAATTGATCGCTTTTTTTATATTTATTTCGCAAATTTGTAATTGTAAAACTGATTGTTTTGTTTCAAGCGAACCATAAATACACCTGAAGAAAGTTTGCTAACATCAAGTTTATTTTTGCCTTGATTTATTTTTCCTTGTTGAATGATGCTTCCATTCATTGAAATAATATCGTATGAGGCAATACTATTTTCAAACAATTCAATTTCTAGAAGATGCGCTTCTTGAAAATAATTAAAACTAGGTTTAGCATAGCTTACCAATGTTTCATACCCGACATTGCCATTCGGCTTTTTATATGGAATAAATCTGAAAACCATACCCGAAACTGGATTGCCTATCATGCCTGGAATAACACCACTGACACCACCAAAAACAACAAATGAATCGAGTAGAGGATTCGTAATTGCACCTGATAAAAAATAACCTTTTGCTGCAGTAATTCCTGTTGAAGTAAAATTTAAAGTATCCGCAATGCCAATAAATGGACCATCATTACTTAACCATAAAGTTAATGGGGCTGACACTAAGTTAACGGTTCCTATGCGCGATTCAACAATATCTGAACCTTCATAAAGCCATAATTGTAAATCCAACGAATCGTCGGTATCGCCTGCACTGAAAGCATCATAGAATCCAGCATTTCGCCATTCCATTTTAAAAATTCGGTTGGGTGCAATTCCATCAGTTCGATATGAAATTGGAGATATACTCGTTGCTGATCCAGTTCCTCTATCAACAAAATCAGAACCCAAAGGTATGATGGCAGATATGACTGAATCTGTTCCAAATGGCACTGGATGAAGCGATAGTTGTGATCCTAAACTAAAGTTCTCTGAATTATAAATCATGTCAGAACTATCATTAAACATATGAAACATAAATCCTAATGGTGCCGAAAAATCTGGATCGTCCCAAACGATCCCTGGTACTAGTGGTGTGGCTCCAGTTAATAATGTAAAGATCTGATTATAATTACTATCACTATAAAATTTATATTGAGCTTTTGAGCTGAGGCTTATACATAATAAGCTTAAAATGAATAAATGTTTCATAATCTATTTTTTTTCAAATATACAAGATCCCTTTCTAACGCTTAACCTCAAAAGTGCAAATTTAAAATTTCATTACTTTGAGATATCGCATGTATACATGCTTTATAATATATTGCTCAAAGATTACTCAAATAACACAGAAAAATACAAAGACATAAATTTCACATCGATAATGTCTGTATGCTCTGTGTATCTGTGAGACAAAATAAATTGAACGGAATATCGCAAGTATACATGCTTTAGAATATATTGCTCACAGATTACTCAGATAACACAGAAAAATACAAAGACACAAATTTCACAAGGGTAATGTCTATGTGTTCTCTGCTATCTATGAGACAAAAAGAATGAAGAAGTTTAGCTCATTGTTATAACCTTTTAAGATCATAGAGAAATCCTTACCAATTTATGGCTATAAAAAAAACGCCCTCATGAAGGACGTTTTTTTATTTATTATCTTTTAATCTCAATTAGAAGAATACACTTCTATTATCAACAATTTTTGCTTTTTTCTTTAATACCTGTGGAATTGAACCTTGTAATTGTTGCGACATTTGTTGCGACATTTGCATACGTTGCATTTCAATCATTTGATTTGCACCTTCAGGTAATGGTTGTGAATTAATTGATTTGACCGTAATGAAAAATACGCCACCTTCACCTGGAATACCTGGAGACATTTTATTGATTAAGCTTTTATTGAATGCTGCGCCAGTAACTTTAGGCTCATATCCAAATGCATCATTACCTCCACCTGCAAATAAAACCGTATCAGAATTTTTAACTTCTGTACCTCCTAATAAAGCAATTTCTTGTAATGATGTTTTTCCTTTTGCTTTTTCAATTAACATCTGACCTTTTTTCTCTTTCTTCATATAAGCTTCTAATTGAGGACGTATTGAAGCAATATCTGGTAAACTTCCTTTTTCTTGACGCGATACTAAATTAGCCACAATACATTTATCTGTCAAATTCATCACACCCGAAACGTCACCGATTTTTGCATCAAATGCCCATCTTGAAAGTTCTCGAGCATTGCCTAAACCTTGAATTGTTTGTTGTGTTCTTGTCATATTATCGGCAACTCTTTTATCCTTACTCATTTTTTTTGCAGTTTCGGCAAACGTTTTAGCGTCCTTTGCTTTACTTACGAATTCAGTTGCCTTTGCAAATACCGCTTGAATGGTTGCTTCACTTGCTTGCATTGCCTTACTTACGATTGCAACTTTTACAGCTGGTTTAAAATTATTTTGTGCAACTACTTTTAATAAATGGTAACCAAATTGTGTTTTTACAACTTTTAAATCGCCCACCTTTCCATTAAAACAAGCATCATTAAATTCAGGTACCATTTGTCCTTGTCCAAAAAATCCTAAATCTCCACCTTTTTGTGCATTACTTTGATCATCTGATCTTGCTGCTGCAAGTTGTTCAAAACTAGCGCCACTTTTTACAGCTGTTTCAAAACTATCGATGGTTGCTTTGGCTGCTGCCTCTGTTCTATTTTCATTAATAGCAACCAAAATATGTGAAGCTTTTACACTATCTGGAACCGACTTTTTATCTAATACTTTTGCTAATTTATAAGCGCCATCAGCATAATATGGACCAACTACAGTGCCTATAGCAGCACCAATAATTTCAGCTGCATTAGGTGATTTTAATTTTTCTTCTGTTAAATAATCTTCTCTAAATGACTCTTCTGAATATTTAGCCACAAATTCTTCATTCGCATCTGTTGAATCAAAAGCTGATCTAATTTGATTTAATACTCCTAAGCTTAAAGCAGTATCTGCTTGAGTTGGAATAATGTCAAAAACTACATAGTCAGCCTTCGCCATATCTTCTTGCGATTTGAATAAGTTTTCTTTCTTCTTCATGAAGGTTTTTATTTCTTCATCCGAAATAGTAATTGAACTATCATTAATCATAGTATATGGTAGTTGTGCGAAACTAATTGCAGCAGAATTCGTTCTTTCTTTAGTTGCTTCTTTCACCATAAAAGTTGGAATATAAATTCCTTTAGTAATAAGGTCATTATATTTAGTAGTTAAACGCGATTTGATAATTGCTTCCTCAAAATCCTTCCATTGTGCTCTACGTGAAACTTGCTCTTCAGGTTTACCTTGACTTAAAGAAGTTAAAAACTCACTTACTTTTGCTGGATTGAAAACACCTGTAGCTGGATCTGTAAAATTTTGCTTAATCATTGGATCTGCGAATGGACCAGTTTCCATGTCTTGTAATTCCTTATCTGTTAAAACAATACCTAATTTTTCGTTTTCACTCGAAATCAAATTTTCATTTAAGATATCATTCCAAACTTGATCATTTAATTGACTTTGCTCTTCATCCGTTAAAGGAACACCTTTATTACGTGATTTCATATTCTCCTCATATTGCTGACGAATGGCATCATAACTTTTTGCTTCAATACGTTTGCCATTAATTTCGGCTAACATTGATTTATCTCCACCAAATATATTACGTACATTACTTTGCATTGCATCCATGACCAAGAAGCCAATAAGGGCCACAACAATAGCTGCTACAACCATTCCAATATACTTATCTCTTATTCTTTGAATTACCGACATATTATTAACATTTTTTAAAGGAGTGCAAAAATAGAGGTTTTACATTGGTATTTCAAAGTTTTTAACCGTTGATTTTGAGTGAATTTTGCTTTTTAACCGAATTTTCCACTTTTTATTGGGGATTAAATTGTGGGTACTTGTACATTTATTCCATTCTATTTTTTAAACATATATGATTTTGGGGATAGACTATGTTTTTTACATTTGTTCTACCATGCTAATTCACTACCCACATTCAAACTTTTTATTCAATCTTAATTAATCCACATTTTTAATATCATTAAACAAAACCTTTACGCATACTCACTTTATTATGTGTATTATTAAAATAATAATGTTAATATGTCTTGAATAAACAAAATAGTGTCACATTTGCAAGGTGGAAAACATAATCTTATACACGTATCCACACACTTAATAATAGCATTAAATTTTTCTTTTTTAAAAAAAAGTATATTAATAATACAATGACTGAAGCTGTTAACAACATAAGTAAAAGAGGTTTTCTTGATATTGAGATAGATCCGAGTTTGGATTTATTTGCAGAGATAGAGAAATTGAAAAAGGAAAAGAACGCAATTTTACTAGCCCATTATTATCAAGAGTCTGATATTCAGGATGTTGCCGATTATATTGGTGATAGTTTAGGACTAGCCAGAAAGGCGCAAGAAACTGAAGCAGATATGATTGTATTTGCTGGTGTTCACTTTATGGCTGAAACAGCTAAAATATTAAATCCAACTAAAAAGGTTGTTTTACCTGATTTATTGGCCGGCTGTTCATTAAGTGATAGTTGTCCACCGCAATTGTTTAAACTTTTCAAAGAGCAACATCCCGATCATATAGTGATTTCATATATCAATTGCAGCGCAGGTATTAAAGCTTTAAGCGATATTATTTGTACAAGTAGCAATGCACAAAAAATTGTTGAAAGTTTACCAAAGGAACAAAAAATAATTTTTGCACCTGATAAAAACTTAGGTGGTTTTATCAACAAGCAAACTGGACGTAATATGCTTTTGTGGAATGGCGCTTGTATGGTGCATGAAATATTTAGTTTGGAAAAAATTACAAAATTAAAAGTTCGTCATCCTGAGGCTAAATTTATTGCTCATCCTGAATGTGAAGAAGCTGTTTTAGCAATCGCCGATTTTATTGGTAGTACCACGCAATTGTTAGATTACTCAGCAAATAGTGAATATAATTCATTTATAGTAGGTACCGAAACGGGTATTCTTCATCAAATGATTAAAAATTCACCAAATAAAACATTTATTCCAGCACCTCCGAATAATAGTTGTGCTTGTAACGATTGTCCACATATGAAATTAAATACACTCGAAAAATTGTATTTATGTATGAAGTATGAATTGCCAGAATTAACAATGGATGAGGATTTGCGTATTGCAGCTAAAAAACCTATTGATAGAATGCTTCAATTAAGTAAGGAATTGGGAATTAAATAGTTCATATCCAATGAATATATATTTTATTAGTGGACTAGGTGCCGACAGACGTGCATTTGACAAAATTAAATTAGATCAGGATTTTAATGTTCATTATATTGATTGGTTAGAACCAATTAAAAAAGAAGATTTGAAATCGTATGCTGAAAGAATGGCAAGTTCTATTGATAAAATAAGTCCTTTTGCATTAGTCGGACTTTCATTTGGCGGTATCATTGCTATTGAAATTTCTAAATTATATCCTGCTCAAAAAGTGATTCTAATTTCTAGTATATCCAATCAATCTGAATTACCATGGTATTATAAATCTATTGGTAAACTCGGTATTCAAAACACGAAATTGATTGAACTTCTTAAATATAAAAAGGATTTACTTCACTGGTTTTTTGGAACTACATCAGCACGCCTAAAAAATTATTTAAATGAGATGATAGATAAAACATCTATTCATTATTTACAATGGTCGCTCAATCAAATT
>DAOOQH010000100.1:0-11942 GCA_035388625.1 Chitinophagaceae bacterium
AAGAATATTTTATTGCCTCTAAACAATTTAAAATAAATTATTCGAATGAGGAAATCCAAGAATCCGATTTGCAAATAATACCCAATTCATTACTCAGTGAAACTGCAATTATTGAACAAGATATTTCAATTGAAATCTGGCAACAATTACCTTGCTTTTTTAAAACTAGCCAATATGAAATACCCTTTGACATCTTTAGTGCAAGCTTTTTTTTGATCTCTCGGTATGAAGAATATTATCCCTATTCGCTTGATCTATATCAACGATACCCTGAAAAAAGCAGCCTCGCATTTCAACATAATTTTTTAAATATGCCACTTGTTGATTATTGGATCATGGCACTTAAAAAAATAATTTTATCTAAAAAGTCCGCCATTTCGTTCCCTGAAAAGAGGATGAAATTTATACCTACTTATGATATTGATATTGCTTACAGTTATTTATCCAAAGGTATTCTGCGCAATATAGGTGGTGGATTTCGAGATTTGATTCAAGGACATGTTTCATTAATAAAAAGCAGAATAGAAGTCTTATCAGGAAAACAAAAAGATCCATTTGATAGTTTCGATTTTTTAGATCAATTACATCAACAATATCATCTAAAACCAATTTACTTTTTTTTAGTCAGCAAAGGCGGACCACTCGATAAAAATATTTTGCCATCTAAAGTATTAATGAAAAAACTGATTCATAGAATAAAATCAACTTATAAAGTAGGCATTCATCCTTCTTTTCAAAGCAATGATAACCGATCTATTCTTGAACATGAAATTAGTTTATTAGAAAGCAATAAAAGTCGTCAACATTATATTCGATTTCAATTACCATCTACGTTTAGAAATTTAATTGAATTCGGCATTCAAGAAGATTATTCGATGGGTTATGGTTCAATTAATGGATTTAGAGCAAGTACTTGTTTTGATCACCAATGGTTTGACCTCGAAAAAAATGAGATAAGTTCATTGCGTTTATTTCCATTTTGTTATATGGAATGTAATTCGTTTTACGAACAAAAAATGAGTGCTGAACAAGCATTCAATGAAATGCTGCACTATCATCAAACAGTAAATCAAGTGGGTGGCAATTTTATTTCCATATGGCATAATTTTTCATTAGGTACTGAGCCCATGTGGAAAGGATGGAAAGAAATATATACTTCCTTCATTGAAAAAACACATTCATCATACTAGAGTTTAAGTTTTGACGTTTCATCTACATGAGTGAAATTAAAAATGTTTCCTTCAGTTTTCGATGTAACGAAAATTGGGAGGCCATGAAACCTTGCAAAGATGGAAGACATTGCGCGGTGTGTAACAAAACAGTAATTGACTTTTCAAATAAATCAGAAGAGGAGTATATACAAATTCTTCAACTTAGCAAAGGAGAGGTTTGTGGCAAATTCAAAAAAGAATCCACTTCCTATCATATCAACAAAATAAAAAACTTGCCCTCAAAATGGCTTGCGAGTCTGATGTTGTTTTTTGGATTTTACTCTTGTAATGATATATCAATGTATGACAACACTCATCAAGAAAAAAACACAACATCTAATAACAACCGGCAATTACTAGGTAAACCTGTATCGCCTCTCAAAAACCCATCTTCTAAAAAAAATAAAATTTCTCCGAACCCGCAAGCCAACCAAAAAATAGATTCAACTGACTTAAACGCGAACGATCCAGAAGTTGAATTAGGAATGATTGAGATGCCTGAATTTATTAGTGGAGGAGACGATAGCATGCTTTCATTTCTTTCTAAAAACATCTCATTATGTGATTCGGTTTATGGAAAGGTGGTGGTGGTCTTTAAAGTTAATAAAGAAGGTGAGGTAAAAAAAGAAAAAATACTAAAAAGCCTTTCCCCTTTGAACGACGAGGAAGTATTGAGGGTGATCAAATTATTAAAATTCAAAAAACAGAAACGAGAAAGCTGGTGTCAACTACCTGTGATATTTGATCCTGAATAATTTAAATTTTAAATCATATTTACCTTAAACTGATTGCTATGAATCGCCTTTCTTTTCTTTTTGCAAATGGCTATTTCGCTTGCTATAACCGAAATAAATAATAAAACCAACGGCTAACCAAACAAGTAAACGAACCCAGTTTTCAGGTCCTAAACCAAATATCATAAATCCACAAACCAATACCCCTAAGATTGGAATTATTGGCACCCATGGCACTCTAAATGGTCTTGGTGTATCTGGGTTTGTTTTACGCATCATAATCACACCAATCGAAACCAAAATAAATGCAAACAAAGTACCAATACTACACATATCACCTACCACATCGCCAGGCACAAAGGCTGCAAAAATACCTACCAATACAAAGAGCCAAATATTAGCCTTCGCAGGTGTTTTAAATTTCGGATGCACTTCTGAGAAAGCCTTTGGCAATAAACCATCTTTACTCATTGAATAAAAAACACGCGATTGACCTAATAACATCACCAAAATAACGGATGAAAATCCTGCTAAAATAGCAATTGTAATTAAACCCGCGAACCACTCATACCCAACCATATAATGCGAAATAGCATAAGCAACAGCTGCCTCATGACCAGGACCCGTTGTACTAAAATCTTTATAGTTTGCAATACCTGTTAGCACATACGAAAACAAAATATACAAAACGGTACAAAATGCCAAAGACCCTAAAATACCGATCGGCATACCCTTTTGTGGATTTTTAGCTTCTTGCGCAGCCGTACTCACCGCATCAAAACCTACATAAGCAAAAAATACAATACCAGCACCTCGCAAAACACCACTCCAGCCAAAAACTCCAGTTTCTCCTGTATTAGGCGGTATAATCACGGCATGATTTTCGGGCATAATAAAATGCCATCCGAATGCAATAAAAGCAAGTACAATAATCACTTTTACAATTACAATGATTGAATTAATATTCGCCGATTCCTTTGTACCTCTAATTAAAATAAAAGTAAGAACAGCTAAAATAAACAAAGCAGGTAAATTAATTATGCCATGCACACCTTCGGCCGAAACCTGAAACGGCGAATGACAAAGGGCATATGGAACCGTAAAACCAAAATAATGTTCACACAATTTATTTAAGTACTCACTCCACGCAATGGCAACGGTGGCGGCACCTAGGGCGTACTCCAGAATTAAATCCCAACCTATTATCCATGCAACCAATTCGCCCATAGTAGCATATGAATACGTGTATGCACTACCAGCAATAGGAATCATTGAGGCAAATTCAACATAACATAAACCCGCAAAAGCGCAGCCAATACCAGCAATAATATATGAAATCATTACACCGGGTCCTGCATGATTACCAGCCGCCGCTGCCGTTCGCACAAAGATACCCGCTCCAATAATAGCGCCAATTCCTAACGCTAATAATGCACCCGAACCTAAGGTTCGTTTGAGGGTATGTTCACCTAATTCCTTCGACTCGGCCAGTAATTTATCAAGCGGTTTTCTAACAAATAGACTCATATTAAATATAAATTTTGCAGTAAGATAGAAATTAAATTTAGAATAGCAAATTTTCAATGCTGAATTCAATAAGAAATATAGTTTCTGCCGTTAAATTTAAATATCTTTTTCATTCACAACCAAAGATTTTATTTATTTGAAGCATTCGCATTCGTCATCTAAGTCTATTGTGTCCTGCTTTACTCTCCAAGCCACCATGCAACTCACAAGGCTTTATATGGTGGGCTTTCCGTTACAATCAGGGCTAATAAGTTTATAAATTCTTTCTAACACTATTTTGCAGATTGATTTTTTTGCAACGCTCTTTTATTGCAAGTCAAAAAAACTCGACTTATATTTATCATTCAAGATCAATCATGAAAACCATCGTTTACAATTTTTTTTTATTACTCACAAGCATTTGCTTTATTCAGATGAATCATGCTATTGCTCAAAGTAATTGGACTTATAACGGACAATTGAATTTTGGTGGTCATATTAACTTGACTTATAGCAAGGCTCAAAAATTTCCAGGTGTAAAAATATTTTTGGCGTATAGCATAATGGGCATCAATAAAAATCATTTAGTTGTAAATTATAGTCCTTCACTTTCAATTTATTCAAAAACAGTCGGTTCAAATTTTAATCCCTTGGTAGGTGATATTCAAATCGATTTAATTAATTCATTTTCACTCGGGTATGGATGGGGTAAAACGCAAGGCTATTTTAAAAACTTTAGAACCATTCACCCAAGCGATTTTTACAATGTAAGTACCAACCAACGGTATATGGCCTTGTTGACAAGCAATTTTATTTTAAACAACCATAAACGAAATCAAATTGTAGGCACTATTTCAGGCACCATTGGCGATGTATCGTTTTATTATGCGAACGATGGTGCTGTTCCATTTAATAAAATTCCAATTGCCGATAATTTTGATCGATACTGGACAGGTAGCGGTGGTATTTTTGTTCATACTAAAAAAGGGTTTAATAGATTTGAAGCCTCTTTTGATCAGTTCACTGGCTACACGCCTTTATTGTATGAATTATCAAATATTATTGGCATCGACATTCCACTTTACAGCGAAAACAAAAATGCGAATAAAAATAGTCCATATACATTGAATACCTCATCGTATCAATTTAAAATATTTACCGACCATAATTATGCCATCGATTTTGGTGTAGTTGGAAATCTGATGAATAAAAAAGGTTATCATTTTGGCATACAAGATTTAATTCATATTGCCTTAAAATATCCTTTACATCCAAATAATGATTTGAACAGATTTTTTATTGGGGCATCCTATATTAATCAACGACATGAAAAATTATAAAATTAAAAATGATGATATTCAAGTTAGGTGCGTGAGGGATTGTAGCGAAAATCCTCCCGATGCCCTGATCGGGAGATTGAAGCGTAAAGCCCGACCTGAGGCTTTGCGAAGGGCACGCCCGATCATGCAATTCATAGCTGCTTTCATGATCGTTTCTATGATAGGTTGCAAACCAACTTCACAAAATTTCAGCTATCAAAGAACTGTCAATTTTAATTTCTTTCATTTAATCACTGGTATATTAGGTGATTCGAGTGCTAAGATTGATTCAGTTAAAATTTACCGTGCTGTGATGGAAGAAAGATTGGTTGAACGCGATGCAACAACTGAATACAAATTAATTAATACTGAAAGCACACAAGAAACTGTTGATTTGCAAATATCAAAAAACTACGATCATCTTTTTTTAATGCAACTGTTTACGACCCCAGCCCAAGATGATTTAATTATTTTTCTGTCAACAGGTTATAGTCCTAACGGATTATGCACTCATATTGGCCCAGCTTATTTGGGTAATATCCGAATTTATCAAGTAGATATCAAGCATGAATTAAAAATTAAACGTCATAAGGATATTTATTGGCTCGATGATAAAGCAAGAAAAGATATGAATATCATTGCCTTTGATGATTTACCCGAACCTGAAGACAGAACTTCGTTGATAAAAATAAAGCAAATCATATTACAAGAAGACAATAAAATTGGAGGCAATAAACCGATTTTGTTTACCACTGAAAAAATATTTAATGATACCAATGCATTGGCATTTAAGTATTTTGAAACGATAAAAAAGTAAATAGTAAGAGATGGCAACCAAAAAAAAGACACAGGAAAATCCAACCGATCAAGAAGTAAAAAAGTCTGCAATTAAAAAGCCGACTCACGCTAAATCAAGATCTTTAAAAAATGCTGGCACCCCATGTATTTGTATAAAAAAAACAAAATATTGGTATTGTATGAAGCAACTACCTGATGGTAGTTTAATTCAATGTGATGGACCTTTTAAAACTGAAGAGATTTGCAAAACCCATTTTTGTCAATGATAGTCAACCTTATTTTTGAACCATGCGTTGCTTCATAGCTTCGAAACAAATAATACCCGCAGCAACAGACACATTAAAACTATCAAAATCGCCTGTCATAGGAATGCGGAATGTTTCATCACATGCTTCTTGAGTTGCTCTTGAGACACCTTTTTCTTCGGCACCCATTACTAAACAACAAGGCGTATTAAAATCAATATCTAATAATGAATGATCGGCTTTTAAATCGGATGAGAAAATTTTAATTCCGTTTAATTTTAAAGTCTCCAAAATAAAACTCAAATTCTTTTCTCTACAAAACGCGATTTTCATCATGGCACCTGCCGACGTTTTAACCATATCTTCGTGTAGAGGTGCTGAATTTTTTTCTGATGAAATAATTGCATCTACACCACAACAAACAGCGCTGCGGATGATGGCGCCTGTATTACGAACATCGGTAATACCATCGAGCAATAAAAGAAAAGGTGTTTTGCCTTCATCGTATAAATGAGAAATGATATCTTGTAAACCTGTATAATCAACAATGGCACCAAATGCAATCACGCCTTGATGTACACCTCGAACCATGGCATTCAACTTTTCAACAGGCACTCTGACAATGGGTGTTCCTGTTTGTTTTGCCAGACGAATAATATCACCCACCATTTCGCCAGAAATTGTATGATGCATTAAAATTCGATCAAGAGGTACATTATTTTGTAGAGCTTCCATTACGGGGTTCCGTCCGTAAATAAGCGATTTGGCTGAACGCATGAATTATTTATTGAGAATGAATTTAGAAATTTCGAGTACTTTTCCATTTGCATTTTTTGCCAGTACAATATAAATGCCATTTGGATTCATATCCATATTTTCGAAACTAACCAGATTTACACCTGAGGGTAATTGTTTTTCTTGAATTTTTTTTCCAATCAAATTCCTTAATTCAACACTTGCCACACCGGCATCTCTAAAATTAATTTGAACATTTAAAACACTCGTTTTCAATGGAACAGGATATAATGAAAATAATTTTACATCATCACCACCTGCCAAGGCCTGACCAGAAATAAAGCAAAAGAATAAAATGATGTAAAATAATTTCATATCTGTTGGGCAAAAATATAGCCTTTTTTTCAGAATATCCTTTAAAGCTAGCCCCTTTTTCAGATGAATTCAATATTTTTACATACCAAATTCAGGAAGTTCCATGCATTTTATTCAAAATAGTTGGTTTACGCATAATTGGATATTCCTCCTTTTGTTCTTGATTGGAAGTGTAGCGGTAATCGCTTATATCAATAATAGAAAAATTTTGTACAAATATACTTCTGGATTTTTTTTGCTCTTATTGGGTTTAATCTTTTACTTCGTCTTGTTGCCTGAAATGAGTCATTCGTTGTCTCTTGGTGATAATTTAATTTCATCTATATCCATTGGTAAGTCGGCGGCTGAAAAAATATCAACCTTTTCAAAGATTATTAATTTTCTTTTAGATATAATTAAAGATAGATTAGGCGATTAGTTAAAGTCTGTAAGGAATGTCTCCCGAAGTTTCGACCCAAAAAAATCATCGGCAATTGTCTATGGATAATCCTTACTTAAATAATACTTCTTCATTCACTTGTTGTTTTTTCCAATGATTTTTTCTTGTCAAACCATATAAAAAGAATTTACTCATTGGATAATGAAATTTAAAATTGCCATCGTAGTCTGCACCTAATTGGCGATAATTAATTTGGTTAGATTCTTTCAAACATAGGTTAATCGCTGTTGAATAGGCCGCTGGTCCGGTCATATCATGTACACTATGTGGAAACCGATTTTCTCTTAAATTATCGATCACCAGATCTAAGGTTTTTTTCAAAAAAGGATGCCCAGCTTCATACACTAAAGCCCATTGTACATAATATTTCAAATTACTTTCTAACGAAATAATGGCTTGGTCAGTTGGCAGAATAAAATCACTTAATTTTTTAGTAATGAGACTATCAATATCGACATAAACGCCACCATATTTAAAAAGGATGGCATAACGGAAAAAATCAGCCTTAGCCGCTCCAAATTTTATTTTCTTGTATAAAGAATAAACCTCTGCATCAAATTCATTTTGAATAAATTGATCAATTCGAGCATCATCATAAAATTGATAATCATAATCACTGTTAATTCTTCTCATCTTTTTGATATGCCACTTTGTGATCCAAGGAAGCTTATCTGATTTATATGTTTGAAATATGATTTTTGGAATTGCCATCCGAAATTAATTTATGATAATGATGAGAATGAAATGATTAAGGTTCTAATGAAAAAGTAAGGAGATTCTGAATTCATCTTATAATTTGAGGCTATCATCATAATCCCTTTTTAAACGTGAAAAGATGAGTGAATCTTGAATTTCATCATTTTTTATGAAGTGCTCTCGCAAATGGCCTTCCTGTTTAAAATCGAATTTCTTCATGATACTTAAAGAGGCCTCATTGTGAGGATTCACACAAGCTTCAATACGATTTAAATTTAATGAGGTAAACCCATAATGAAGAATAGGTTTAAATGCTTCAGTCATAAATCCTTTATTCATAAACTCATCTTCTAACAAGGCATATCCAATTTCAGAACGACGATGTTCAGCTAACCAATTATGATAGCCACATCCACCAATCACTCTTTCTGTTGATTTATCAATTAATTGAAAAAGCAAAAATGTACGATTATAGGTTGACAAACCTTTTTCAAACTTTTCTCTCTCCTTAGCATAAGCAAGATCAGTGCGCGTACCTAATAATTCACGTTGTTCTTGTTCTGAATATTCTTGAAAAATAGTATTGAATACTTCTTGCGTAATGATTCGCAGTCTAAGTCGATCTGTTTCTATAAAATCAAAATTCAAATTCATAAGCTAAATTAATTCCTTATAAATATAAATCTCTTTAATTCAGAATAAAATTTTTACTGATCGTATTTACCTTATCTGTATCCATTTTTACAAAATCTGTATTTAACAATGAAAACGCCAACGATTTTTCCAGACGAGTTGATTGACAAATTGATTCATTTACGAGACGAATTTGTTTAAAATTTAATTTCTTTATCAATTTCAATGAAGCAATATTATTGGATAGAATATAGGCCTCAATTTGAAATAAATTCATTTGCTCAAAACCATAATGAAGTATAGATTGGATGGCTTCTGTCATAAAACCTTTGTCTTTACTTTCATCACTAAGAATTGAATAATCAATCTCAGCTAACGGATGTTCAGGAAACCAATTATGTAAACCACAGACCCCAATTATCTTATCCGATTTTTTATCAATCAATTGAAAATACAAAAAAGTTTTATTTTCATTTTTAACATGATCGTGATACTTTAATTTTTCAATATCAAGATCCTGAGAAGTCTTCAAACCGAAAAAAGAGATTAATTTTTTGTCTGAATAATTCAAAAAAACATAGTTCAACACATCAAGATTGATTAATCTTAGCTTCAATCTTTCTGTTGTAATAATTTCAATTTGCATAGACCTTATAAACCATGGGAATTATTTAAATTCTTTCTATTGAAGTATTTTCCCAATTTGTCTAAGGTAGTTAGGAATATTAGTTATTCCCTTATGACTTTGTTGTTCTAAGGTTATTAGTGTATGGTTGTGTTAACTTAATTCGTGTTTATAATCATTCGTCACAAAAAACTTGATAGCAGGGTTATTTGTTCTTTCAGTATTTAAATACCATTCACTTTCGGCTAAATAAACATAATTATCTTCTTTATCCTGAACAATATTGGCTTGTTTAAATCGTATAAAATCCGCAATTTTTGCCAACTCACCTTGAATCCAACAGGCTTTGAAAAATGGCAATGTTTTAAAACTGCAAGCTGCGCCATATTCGTGTAATAAACGATATTGTATTACCTCAAATTGAAGATCACCCACGCATCCAATAATTTTACGATTCCCTCCATGCTGTGTAAATAGCTGAGCCACACCTTCATCCGTTAATTGACGAATGCCTTTTTCCATTTGTTTGGTTTTCATTGGATCATTATTCACTAATTCTTTAAAAATCTCAGGCGAAAAACTTGGTATGCCAACATAAGTCATTTCTTCGCCTTCGGTTAATGTATCTCCAATTTTAAAATTTCCTGTATCAAACAAACCAACCACATCGCCTGGATAGGCATCATCAACCACATTTTTTTCACGCGCCAGAAAGGTATATGGGTTACTGAACCTAACATTTTTGTCTAATCGCACATGATGATAAAAAGTATTTCTTTCAAATTTTCCTGAGCAAATTCTTAAAAAAGCAACCCGATCACGATGACGAGGATCTATATTCGCATGTATCTTAAATACAAACCCAGTAAATTTTTCTTCCTCGGCTTTTACTTCACGCTTATCTGTTAAACGTGGCTTAGGCGAAGGTGCAATTTGAATAAACGTATCTAACAAATCTTTAATGCCAAAATTATTAACAGCACTGCCAAAAAAAACAGGCGCTAAATTTCCTTTTAAATAGGCATCGGTATCAAAGCTATCATAAACACCCATAATTAATTCCATGTCTTCTCGTAAAGAATCTGCATCTTTTTTACCAACCAAGGTCTCAATAAGAGGTAATGATAAATCTGGTATATAAACTAAATCCTCATCGGTTGCTTTTTGATGAGCGCCAAAGGTAAGTACACTATGATTATGGATATTATAAACACCTTTAAACTCGCGTCCCATATTAATCGGCCACGAAAGTGGTTGCGTTTTAATATCTAATTTTTTTTCAATCTCCTCCAATAAATCAAATGGATTTTGACCATCGCGATCCATTTTATTGATAAAAATAATAACTGGTGTATCGCGCATTCTACACACTTCCATCAATTTTTGCGTTTGCTCTTCTACGCCCTTCACACAGTCAATCACCAGCACAACACTATCCACTGCGGTGAGAGTTCGATAGGTATCTTCGGCAAAATCTTTATGACCTGGAGTATCTAATAAATTAATTAGCTTGTCTCTGTATTCAAAACTCATAACCGAAGTAGCAACCGAAATACCTCTTTGTCGTTCAATTTCCATAAAATCGGAGGTTGCATGCTTTTTAATTTTATTTGATTTTACAGCACCTGCTGTTTGTATGGCCCCTCCAAATAAAAGAAATTTTTCAGTCAGCGTAGTCTTTCCAGCATCGGGATGGGAAATAATTGCAAAGGTTTTGCGTTTTTCTATTTCGTGTTCGTATTTCATAAAGTTGGCAAAGTTAATTTTTTATCATTAAAGACCGTTGTAAAAATCATTTGGCTAAAAAGCGCGTGGGTCAAAAGAAATAAAAAAACGGAACCATGAGATTCCGTTCATTTAATATTTTCAGACCTTATTATTTTAAACTATTCAAACGATTTTTTAGTTCCTCTAATTTAGCTCTTTGAGCTTCAAGTTCTGCACGTAAAGTTTCTTGTTCAGTAATTTTATCACTAATTTCTTTTTCTTTTTTTGCTAAATCTTCTCTATTATCAGCACCATCTTTTACAGCATTCTCATAATTTCTTGTTGCTTTTTTAGTTGCTTCTTCTTGTTTATCAACTTCCTTCTTCAATGCTTTCATTTCATCGATGGTTGCTGTTTTAGTTTTCACTAATTCGAAGGCTCTTTGTTGAGCTTCCATTTCTGTTTTTAAAGCGCCCAATTCAATAGTATTTTTAGATATTTTTGATTCAACCTTTGTTTTATCTTTTGCTAATGATTCAGCTTCTTTAGCCGCTTTCTTCGATTTTTTTTCAATATCTTCAATGGCATCATTATTTTTTTCAATTTGATCTCCTAAATCGTAAGCTGTAGCGTCCTTTACAAATTTATCTAAATACATCATTGTATTTGTTACCGCTAATGAATCTGTTTCCATTTTCATAAAATTGTCATATCCTTTCGAAGTCAAAACATATAACATCGTGGTAGGTTTTTTATCTTCCACTTTATAATAGACATCCATTTTTTCTTTTGAAATTTCAGGAATCACAACACCTTTATACACTCTAAAATTATCGCTTGCTTTACTTCCACTTCCGAGTTTAGCATCTTTAAATTTCTTTACCAATCAGACGGATTTTCTAGCTACGTATTTAATGAA
>DAOOQH010000101.1:0-11822 GCA_035388625.1 Chitinophagaceae bacterium
GAATTAAAGATAAAAATTATAATCGAATGAATCAATGCTAGTATTGCATCAATTGCTTTATCAATGTCTAAAGCTCTTTGTAGAATCTTAAAACAAGTTTTAGAATCTATAACCCATACAAAAGTTCATTTGAAAGGCAGGACTTATGGATGAGTTATTCACAGTATAAGGATTATAATTAATGTATCCATATCTAATATCTGAAGGCAGGTTATCGTAATAAATAATACCCAGACTTGCATCTAAACCAATATAAACTGATTTAGCTAAAGTAAAATTGAAACTATTATTAATCAAGAATCCGAATTGTTTACGTTGCATTGTAATTTCTCGGGATGTTGTGTATCCATTTGATTGATTGTAATAATACTCTTGATAGGTTCCATCACCAATTCCAAAAAACAATTGTGGTCCGACTGCATATTTTGCAAGGCCTTGCTTTTTAGGATATAATTTTAATGTTGGCATGATATAGTAATAATTATCAATCAACGACATACTCACTGGGAGTTTAATGCTGATTAATTCATTATTAAAAATTCGTTCGTAAGCCAATGAGATAGTGATATCGGGTGATTCATTGGTTAAATCGGCTGCTACAATTTGAATAGGTGAAAATGATATTATATTCTTACCTAATTTCAATTTCTCTGAACCTTCACTATTATCATTATTTTCATTTTTCGCTCTCGAACTATTATTGGTTCGATATGCTTGTGCAATTAATTCTGTTTGAATGGTTGTTACAACCAAAAATAATAGGATGTATTTCATTGAAATTTTTTTTCGAAGATACTATAAATTACTTTTTCAACCACTTTCGACATTGCTTTAACATGGCATTCATGTCTCTTGGCAATGGTGCTTCAATATCGAGTGTTTTGTGATTGACAGTTTCAAAACTTAATCTAAACGCATGCAATGCCAATCGATCAAGTATTGGTTTTTCTTCTTCTACATCTTTCGACAACTTAAACCGCTTTTTAAAATGAGAAATAAAAACAGGATCTGATTTGCCATAAACAATATCACCTACAATTGGATGACCATAATTTTGCATATGCACCCTAATTTGATGCGTACGTCCAGTTAATATATCAAACTTCACAAACGAGTACAAACCAAATGATTCAAGCACCTCAAATTTTGTAATACTTGGCTTTCCCTGCTTTTGATGTATGATCATTTTACCGTTAATGAATGGATGCTCCATAATGGCATCCTCAATAGTGCTACTTTCAACTTCCATACTACCATGCACTATACCAATATAATTTTTTTTAACAGAACGATGTTCAAATAATTGCGAAGTATAACGATGGGTTTCCTCATCCTTTGCAAAACATAATATGCCACTCGTATCTTTATCTAAACGATGTATGATAAAAATTGTGGGATAAAGATTTCTCAATATCCCTGCTACAGAAGGTATTGCGGCATTATGTCTATCTGGTATTGATAATAAACCAGAAGGTTTGTTTACAACCACATATTGATCATCTTCATATAGTATTTCTAGTTTCATAATTTGACTTTAGTATTTTTTGATATTGATATATTGAGCATGTTTTACAATTTATACCTCATTTTTTATCTTAATCAGATTTTAATTTTTTGAGTTGATTCTAATTCTACTTTCATTAATTTTTGCCACGTAAAATATCCTTGAATTGCAATGATAAAATAAATGCAGGTTAACAATGAAGTTAGTTCTAAACCTTTATAAAATTGAAGTGGAATGGCAACCAAATTTGAGATATTTAAAACAATCCAGTTCTCTAATTTTCTTTTTATTAATAACCAAGTTCCCACCCAGGCGCTTGATGTAACAAATGCATCTAAAAAAGGTACGTTACTACTTGTAAATTTAGTTAAAACAAAATACAAGATACCTAATGATATTAGTCCGAGTATCAAAGCTTTTAAGTAATCAGATTGATTTGATTTCGAAATGGGTAATGCATTTTTTGATTGCCATAAAAATAATCCTGTGATACTTACAATCAGATAATAAATATTTAAAAGGCTTTCGGCAAAAAGTCCGTAAATATAAAAGACATAGATATAAAAACTAACACTGATGATACCTGCATAAAAATTAACCACCTTGTTTTTAAGTGCGAGCAAAACTTGAACTATCCCAAACAAAAACGCAAGCCATTCAATGCTTGATGTTGCTTTCAACTGTTGAAGTATATGTTGAAGTAAGTTTGAAATAAAAAATGAATTAAAATTAAAAATACGGGCTCTGTTCGCTGAATCAAAATCTTGCTTTACAAAAAGATTGATTTAGAATTTAATTTCTTCGGTCGTATTTCTATCATAAAATTTATATTGTATAAATTCAAAACCTGCATCTTCAACAATATTGAAAGTGCCATATTTCTTTTTCCATTTATGGTAGATTGAATTAAACAGCAACCCCTTTGTTAAATGTGATTTTAATATTGGATGAACATGTAATTCGAGCTCTGTATTTAAATTTGTTTTCAGATACTTGATATGCTTTTCGATATCATCTAATAATAATTGAGATGATCTAACCTTACCTGTACCCTGACAGGCCGGACAAGTTTCACCTGTAGATATTTTAATTTCAGGACGTAAACGTTGTCGAGTAATTTGAAGTAATCCAAACTTGGTCAGTGGTAATACACTATGTTTAGCTCTATCTTCACTCATCAAACCTTCAACAATATTAACGATATCACGACGATTATCTGGATTTTTCATGTCAATAAAATCAACAATAATAATCCCACCGATATCACGTAATCTCAATTGACGGGCTATTTCTTTTGCCGACTCTTTATTGATATTGAATGCAGTTTCTTCTTGGTTATCTCCAGAAAATTTGTGACCGCTGTTTACATCAATTACATGCAAAGCTTCGGTATGTTCAATAATTAAATATCCACCACCATCTAACATCACGGTTTTACCAAATGAAGCTTTCACTTGTTTTGAAATTCCAAAATGATCAAATATAGTTGCACCGTTTTGATGATGACTAACAATACTTTCTCTACCTGGCGCTACTGAATGTATATAATCTCTTGCTTCTTTTACAACCGTTGTGTCGTTTGCGATAATTTTATTAAAATCCTTATTTAATAAATCTCTGAGTAATGAAGTTGTTTTATTTTGCTCACTTAAGATTTTCATTGGAGGCTTCGCGCCTTTCAAATTAAATTGAATCGCTTTCCATGAGTCAATGATATTGAGTAAGTCTTTATGTAATTCTGCAGTGCTTTGACCTTCGGCTGCCGTACGAACAATTACACCAAAATTATTTGGCTTTATACTCTCCATAATTCGTTGCAAGCGCTTTCTTTCTTCGGTAGATTGAATTTTACGTGAAACATTCACAAAATTATTGAATGGTGTAACAACAATAAATCGACCGGGTAAAGAAATTTCGCAACTAATTCGCGGACCTTTTGAAGAAATTGGTTCTTTCAAAATCTGAACTAATACATTTGGCTTACCTTGAGTAACATCGGTAATATGACCTGTTTTTTGAATTTCAGGTTCTACATTAAATTTCGAAAAATCGAATGTAGAAGTTGATTTATCATTGATGGCAAGTTCGGTAAACTTTATTAAACTACGGAAATACGGACTTAAGTCAGTATAGTGTAGAAAGGCATCTTTTTCATGCCCAATGTCTACAAATACTGCGTTCAAACCCGGCATTACTTTACGTAGTTTACCAAGATATAAATCACCAACATTAAAACTACCTCCTGAATTATCATAGTGTAGTTCTACCAACTTCTTATCTTCTAATAAGGCAATTTCAACTCCTGCATCAGAAGATTGAATAATGAGTTCTTTGTTCACAAGCTCGCTTGTTTCTAGCAACCATAATCATGTGTTCACAAAAATACACAAAGCATTTATGAGAAATGCTTTGTGTCAAAAAATTACAAGAAGAAAATTCTATTTCTTCTTATGACGGTTCTTTCTTAAGCGTTTTTTACGCTTGTGAGTTGCAATTTTGTGACGTTTACGTTTCTTTCCGCAAGGCATGATTAAAATGTTTTTGTTTAAAAATAATTATTTAAATGTCTTTATATAGTTATCTATTTCTTTAGTGAAGTCCGGATTATTGACCATCATCTTACATTTTTCAAATAAGAGGATTGCTTTTTCCTTGTCGCCTTTGCCTTTATAAGCTTCGGCTAAAAAATACAATGCTTCAGTATTTTCCGGACGTAAATTAAGAACTAGTTCTAATCGTTTAATAGCTTTGTCAAACTGCCCCGACTGAATCGCCAACTTTCCTAAAATTATATTTGCAGAAATGTTGTTGCTATCCTTCTGGGTTACTTCTCGTAATAGAGTTACGCCCTTCATCGTTTCGCCTGTTCCCTCGGTATAGCATGTTGCCAACGCTATTTTGGCATCAACATTATCAGGATTGAGTTCTAACACTTTATTAAAACTTTCAATAGCTTCTAATGCTTGCCATTTTCTTATTTCTGGTTTGTCTGTTTTTTGCATGACAGCCAAAAATAAATTCCCGGCAAAGGTGATACTTTTTTCTGTATTTTCCAAAAAGGCTGCCTTCTTATAATAATTTGCAGCAATATTCAAGTCTTTTGCCTTTTCCCAAAACTCAGCAACATCTTTCAATGCAATTGCAGTATTGGCCTCAATTGCCTTCTGAGTAAGGCTTTCAGCTTTAGCTTTATTTGCTGGATCCAATTTGGCAATCACTTCTTTCTCGTAATTTAAAATATCTAAACTTACAATTTCAGCGGTAGGATTCATTACGTTTTCACCTGAAGCTTCCTGATGTGAATGATTAGCCGGCTTGTTTTCACCTTTTCGTTGACCGAAAAAATATAGAAGTCCTATAAGAAGCAAACCACTTCCTATTAAAATATATTGGTTTCTTTGCACTGGATTTTGAATGAAGTTATTTTAAGTTAAATAGCTAGTCTTGTTTCACAACCTCAATATTTGAAGTTTTAATCTTTTTCACCTCGTCGGTAAACTCTTTTGCAGGCTTAAAAGCTGGAACAAAATGTTCAGGAATATACACCGCTGTATTTTGTTTAATATTGCGACCAACTTTTGCGGCACGCTTTTTGGTGATGAAACTACCGAAACCTCTAATATAGACATTTTCGCCATTTGACAAGGCTTCTTTTACATTTGTAAAAAAGCTTTCAACTGAGACTAAGACGTCTACTTTTGGAACTCCTGTTTTTTCTGAGATCAGATTAATCAAGTCAGCTTTCTTCATTTGTAAATTTGTTCGTAAAAAATTAATAACTTTGGACAAAAGTAATATCTTTTTGCATAAATACATAGTCATTTAAGAAAAAACTATCTTGAAAAGTCGCCCTCCATTTCTATTTTCCTCATTATTAATGAAATGGAATAAAAAATTTAACGTAAGAAAATTGCCTTGGAAGGGTATTAAAGACCCCTATAGGATTTGGTTAAGCGAAATCATATTGCAACAAACAAGGGTTGAACAAGGCGAAAAATACTATTATGCTTTTATTAATAATTACCCAAATATCATTGATTTGGCTGAAGCGAATGATGAGCAAGTATTTAAATTATGGCAAGGTTTGGGCTATTATAACCGGTGCAGAAATATGTTAGCAACAGCACGTATTATTGCGAAAAATTATGATGGAATTTTTCCTTCAAATTATCCTGAAATACTTGCACTTAAAGGAATTGGTGAATATACCGCCGCCGCAATTTCATCATTTGCTTTTAATTTACCCTATGCTGTGGTCGATGGCAATGTGGTAAGGTTACTTAGTAGGATTTTTATGCTCGATATAAACTTTCATTCAGCAAAAGGCAAAAAGGAAATACAAGATTTTGCCCAATCTCTTTTAGATAAAAATAATGCAGGTGAATATAACCAAGCAATAATGGATCTTGGTGCAACTATTTGCAAACCTCAAAACCCATTATGTACTATTTGTCCATTCATTTCAAATTGTAAGGCACATGCCAATGAAACGATTTCCTCTTATCCTATAAAAAAAATCAAGAAACCGCTAAGAGAGAGACACTTTCATTTTATCATTTTAACCAATTCAAACACATTTTATATCCAAAAACGTTTTGAAAATGATATTTGGAAAGACCTTTATACTTTTTATTGCATAGAGAATGAAACTTTGAAACCAAGTGATTTGCCAACGTTTCTTGAACAGGCACAACTTCCTGCACCAATCAAACTATCTCAGGTATTAACTCATCAAAAAATTCATGGCTATTTTTATCAAATACCTATAAATTCAACTGTTCCAGTAAAAAAACTTGGCTTGATCAAGGTTAAAAAAAGCGATTTGCATCTTTATGCTTTCCCAAAAATCATTGCTTCCTTTTTTGAAAAATTTAATTATCTTTAGCTTTCTGTTCAGCTAAAAATAAAAAATATGAGAGGAGTCAATCACGTATTTTTAATAGGTAATTTGGGTCGAGATCCAGAAATTATTTATATTGAAGGAAATATACCTGTGGCCAAATTTCCACTAGCCACTACCGAAACATTTAAAGATAAAAAAGGACAAACCATCCCTCAAACCGAATGGCACAATATTGTTCTGTGGCGAGGGTTAGCCGAACTTGCCGCCAAATATTTACACAAAGGGAGCTTGGTTCATATCGAAGGTTCCTTAAAAACTAGATCTTGGGAGGATAAAGATAAAAATAAAAGATACCTAACTGAAATTATAGCAACCAATTTGGTGATGCTCGAAAAACGTGGCGATCATAGAACAGATTTTGATGATCATTCAACTCCACCTAACCATATCCACACAGAAACTTCACATCCAAATTCAAACGAATTGACCGATGAATTGCCTTTTTAGATATATTTGCAGCAAAATTTGTAAATTATAAATCTTTATATTTACTATTCTTAACGAAATTATTACCTCTTGGACCCTGACTCGGCATATACAAATTTACTCACTCCACTTCTTACTGCTACATTAAATTCGAATGCGCAAATTGGGTTAGGTGTGATTATACTTTTACTTTTAATTTTTACTGCACTCATTGCAGGATCTGAAGTCGCATTCTTTTCATTGTCGGCAAAAGACATTAATTATATCAAACAAAAAGAAGACGAAGGATATAAAACCATCTTAAATTTATTAGAAAATCCTAAACGACTTTTAGCAACCTTATTAATAGGTAATAATTTTTTGAGTATCGGAGTCATCATCAGTACCAACCTTTTATTCAATAGTCTTTTCCAAATAGATAAGTTGTTTCCGGGTTTGCCAGCTCATTTAATCACCTTGGTGAATATCTTGATTCAAGTTGTCATTGTCACCTTCTTTTTAGTTTTGTTTGGTGAAGTATTACCCAAAGTATATGCCACTCAAAATAATTTAAGGTTAAGTTTATTTACGGCTCCCTTTATTAAAATCTTAGATAAAATATTTAGTCCGGTAAGTCGATTTCTTGTTTCTTCAACCTATTTTATTGAAGGTAAATTAAACCAGAAATCAAAAAATGATATTAGTAATGAAGATATGGAAAATGCTATAGATCTTACTTTAGGACATACTGCATCAAAAGAGGAAGTGAATATTTTTAAAGGCATAGTCAAATTCAATGATATTACGGTTAAACAAATTATGCGCAATCGTCATGATGTAGAAGGCATTAATTTGAATTGGAGTTTTGATGAATTAAAAAAACAAGTATTAGATACCGGCTTTTCACGCTTACCTGTTTACGACGAAACGCTTGATGATGTAAAAGGCATTATTCATTCAAAAGATCTTTTAAAACATATTAATGAAGTTGATTTCAATTGGCATCCAATTATGCGACCCGTTAATTTTATTCATGAAACCAAATTAATCAAACCACTTCTCAAAGAATTTCAATTGAAACGAAATCATATGGCTATTGTGGTGGATGAGTTTGGCGGCACTTCAGGCATTGTTACGCTTGAAGATATTATGGAAGAAATTATTGGCGAAATAAAAGATGAATTTGATGATGATGAATTATTAGCTAAAAAAATAGATGCTAATAATTATATATTCGAAGGCAAAACGCTAATCAACGATTTTTGTAGAACCATTTCCGTTCCAGTTGAAGTGTTTGACCCCGTTCGCGGTGAAAGTGATTCTCTTGCTGGGTTGGTTTTAGAAATTGCAGGTAAATTTCCAACACAAAATGAAGTGGTAAGTTATGAGCAATACGATTTTACAGTAGTTCAACTCGAAAAGATGCGTATTCAAAAAATTAAAGTGACCATTCAGCCTGACGAAAAAAATAGTGTTGATTAAAATACTATTTTGAAAATTAAAGCGTTTATGTGTTTGTATCCTAAAACAAACAGCCCTATATCTAAATTTACAATTCTAAATCAGTCGATCTCAATTTGATTAAAAGAGGTTAACTTTGAAAATCACATTATTGTAATGAATAAAAATACTCTTAAACAGATTCTGTTTTTAACTTCAATGGGCTTTGCAAATCTTGTGCATGCTCAGTTTGATCAGATGAATTCATCCATTTTGAAAAAAAATGCACTCGAATCACCTAATCAATCATCTTCTATCATTCAAACTGATAAGATCTATAAAGTTGAACAACGAAAACTTCAGTATTTTTCAATGCCTAATGTTAGCATTACCAATACACAATTTGAAAAAATAAGTAATCCTATTCTCGACAAAAAAGTTGATCTTCCTAAAAGTTTCGAAATTCAAACCAAAATCAGTATTGAAAGAAAACAAGCAATTGCATTTATTTTCATACCCCAATACATTCAAAATCCTGATGGATCTATTGAGAAATTAATTTCGTATGACATTACAGTTCAAGAAACGCCACCGCCAAGTCAAAAAACAGCAGGCACAAGGGTTTATGCAACCAATTCAATTTTAGCAAGTGGCAATTTTTATAAAATAGCACTTAATACACAAGGCTTATATAAAATAGATTACAATTTTATAAAAAATAATTTGGGCATTGAGCCAAGTAATATAAATCCAGCCAATATCAGATTATATGGTAACGGAGGAGAATTACTATCTGAAAATAATGCGGTGGTACCTTTGGATGATTTGGTTGAAAATGCTATTCAAGTTATTGATGGCGGCGATGGACAATTTAATCCATCTGATTATATTTTATTTTATGCAAATGGACCACATACAATCAAAAAAGACTCAATTAATAAAGGGTTCACTCATACTTTTAATATTTATAGTGAAAGCAGTTATTATTTTTTAAATTTTGATTTAGGTATTGGTAAACGAATCCAAAACGCTACCAACCCATCTACCTCCAATACCACAGTAAACAGTTTTAATGAATTTCAGTTTATTGAAAAAGATTCGAGCAACCCTGGTAAATTTGGCAAAACATGGTGGGGAGATGAATTTAGCGATCAACCCGGAAGATATTTATCACGTAATTATAATTTCAATATTCCATCTATAGATCCTACAGCGCCTGTTTCAGTTAGAACACGATTTGGTGCTATTTCGTTTTCAGGTATCAATTTAATGGAAATAACAGCAAATGGTCAACCTCTGTATAGCAGTAATATTAATTCAGTAGGATCGAGTTATTCAGATCCAGTAACGAATTCAGTAGATTTAATTGAAAATTTTTCATCAACATCACCAACTATTAATATTGGAATTAAATTTACCAAAGGAAGTAGCACAGCATCAGGATATCTAGATTTTTTAGAAATAAATGCTCGACGAAACCTTAGCTTCAAAGGTTATCTCAATTTTGCAGATTGGAACACGGTTGGTGCAGGCAATATTGCAAACTATCAAATTCAAAATGCAAATGCCAATACGCAAGTATGGGATATTACCAATCCATTATTGCCAATTAAAATGACAACCATTTTAACAGGCTCAACCCTAAGTTTTAATCAAGACGCATCAAGCTTACATCGATTTATTGCATTAGATGGTAGTCAAACTTCTGTTCCTAGCTTTATTGAAAAAACAAGTAATCAAAACTTGCATGCCTACACTCCGAAAGATTATATCATTATTTCACATCCTTCACTTAAAAATCAGGCAGAAGCTTTAGCAGCACATCATTTGTCAAAACGAAATGTAAAATTCCTCATAGTCACTCCTCAAGAAATTTATAATGAGTTTTCTTCTGGCTCACAAGATATTAGTGCGTTACGTGATTTTTTGAAAATGTATTATGATAGAGCCTCAATCAATGATATTCCTAAATATGTTTTGCTTTTTGGGGATGCTTCATATGATTTTAAAAATCGGGTAAAAAACAATACCAACTTGGTTCCTAGCTATCAAACAGCTGAAAGTAATGATAAAATATTTGGATATTGTACAGATGATTTCTTTGGCTTTTTAGACGATAGTGAAGATATCAATAATTTTGATACAGGGCACATTAATACGTTGGATATAGGTATTGGTCGAATACCAGCCGTTGGAGAAAGTAGCGCAGCGGCTATTGTCAATAAAATCATTAATTATGATAGTCCAAACTCATTTGGACCATGGAAGAATAGTATGACATTTAATGCTGATGATGAAGATGATGGCATTCACTTAGATGATGGAGAAATAATGTCGAAATTCGCAACGGATTCATTACCAAATTTTAATAGTCAGAAAATATATGTCGATGGGTTTGTGCAACAATCAACACCTGCTGGACCGCGAACACCTGATGCTAATAATGCAGTAAGAGAGCAAATTTATAATGGTACTTTTTTAATGAATTATAATGGACATGGTGGCCCCTTAGGTTGGTGTGAGGAACGAATTTTTTCAATGGATGATGTTAACCTCATGACGAATATCAATAAGCTTCCATTGTTTATTACAGCTACTTGCGATTTTGCTCCGTTTGATGATCCCGCATTAGTTTCAGCAGGCGAAATTTTACTGAATAAACCTGATGGTGGTGCCATTGCTCTTATGACAACAACTCGTTTGGTGTATCAAGATCAAAATCGGGATATGAACTTGAATTATATGTCTTCTGGATTTAAACGTTTGCCCAACGAACAATACCCAACGCTTGGCGAAGCTTATAGAATATCAAAAAATTTAAGATATGTTACCTATGTAGGCAGTTTTGCCGCAGCAAATTTCAGAAAATTTGCTTTACTAGGTGACCCAGCGCTACCACTCGCATTTCCTAAACACAATATTGTTACAGATAGTATAAACGGAACCGCTGTAAGTGTTGCCTATGACACATTGAAAGCTTTAGGGAAATACACAATAAGTGGACATGTGGCTGATCAAAATGGCAATCTATTATCAGGATTTAATGGCATTGTTTACCCTGTTATTTATGATAAACCGAAAAAATTAAGCACATTACAAAACGACCCTAATTCGCCAAAGAAGGAATACTTTGTACAAAATAATGCAATTTACAAAGGAAAGGCAACGGTAAAAAATGGTAAATTCTCGTTCACATTTGTTGTTCCAAAAGATATCAATTATCAAATTTCGAAGGGAAAAATAAGTTATTATTCAGACAATGGCATTGAAGACGCAGCAGGTAACGACAAACAAATTTATATCGGCGGAAGCAATCCTAATGCGGGTTCTGATAATGTTGGACCAATAATAAAAGCTTATCTCAATAATGATAAATTTGTAAATGGCGGTATCACAACATCCAATTCAACCCTTTTATTAAAACTTTCAGATGATAATGGTATCAATTATACTGGCAATTCGATTGGTCATGATATTACAGCAACACTTGATGGAAATGCACAAACCACCTATGTTTTAATCATCTATTTCAGCTTCGAAAAAATTGTTTAAAACATAGGTGGTTTGTGC
>DAOOQH010000102.1:0-8578 GCA_035388625.1 Chitinophagaceae bacterium
TTGGATAAATTGTGAGATTCAATTAGCTAAAACCGATGTTCAGTAAATCATCTTGATGCATAAAAAAATCCCGATCAAAAAATTGACCGGGATTTTTTATTTATCTGAAACAAATTTGCTTACGCGCCTTCGTTATCTTCCATTTTTTTCTTCAAATCAGCCAATGCGCCAATATCACCTAAAGTTGCTTTCTCTACTTTTGTTTGTAAATTTTTCACTGCTTTCTTCGTATTGTCCATTTCTGTATTTGCTTCTTTACGAGCCGCATCTTTTTCTTCTTCTAAATGTTGTTCCCAAACTTTAGAATGTGAAACCATGATACGCTTTTCGTTTCTATCAAATTCAAGAATCACAAATTGATTTGTTTCATCAACACCAATTAATTTCTCATCTTCTCTTTTCAAGTGACGAGTTGGCGCAAATGCTTCTAAACCATATTGTAATTGGATAATTCCACCTTTCTCTTCTTTACGAATCATTACACCATCATGGGTTGAACCAATAGGGAATACTGTTTCGAAAGTTGTCCAAGGATCTTCTTCAATTTGCTTATGACCTAATGAAAGTTTACGTGTTTCTTTATCAACGCCTAAAACAATAACCTCAAGGTTTTCACCTGTTTTGATAAAGTCTGAAGGATGGTTGAAACGCTTCACCCAACTCAAGTCAGAGATATGAATCATACCACCAATACCTGATTCAAGTTCAACAAACACACCATATGGTGTTAAGTTTTTAACTAAACCATTGTGGCGACTACCTACTGAATATTTACTTTCAATTTCATCCCAAGGATCTTGTGTCATTTTTTTGATTGACAAGCTCATCTTGCGCTCATCTTTATCAATTGAAACAATCATTGCTTCATGCTCATCTCCCATTTTGAAGAATTCTTTTGCATTGATTGGTTGGTTGCTCCAAGTAATTTCTGAAACGTGAACCAATCCTTCGATACCTGTTTCAATTTCAAGGAATGCACCATAATCTTCAATGTTTACAACCTTACCTTTTACTTTATTACCTTCAACAATTGTATCAGGTAATGAATCCCAAGGATGCGGTGTTAATTGCTTAAGACCAAGTGAAATACGTTTTTTCTCATCATCAAAATCAAGTACACAAACATTTAGTTTTTGACCATTGTGTAATACTTCTGATGGATGATTGATACGACCCCATGAAATATCTGTGATATAAAGTAAACCATCTAAACCACCTAAATCGATAAAGGCACCGAAGTCTGTTACGTTTTTGATTGTTCCTTCAAGTACTTGTCCTTTTTCTAATTTAGAAATAATTTCAGTACGTTGAGCTTCAATATCGCTTTCAATTAATGCTTTGTGTGATACAACGGCGTTACGGATAATTTCGTTGATTTTAACCACTTTAAATTCCATGGTTTTGTTTACGAATTGATCATAATCAGTTACTGGTTTTACATCAATTTGTGAACCTGGTAAAAACGTTTCCATACCATAGATATCAACGATTAAGCCACCTTTTGTTTTTGATGTAATATGACCATTGATGATTTCACCTGTTTTGTAAAGTTCAACAATTTTGTCCCAAGCACGGTGTTGACGAGCCAATTTGCGACTCAAGTTCAAGTGACCGTCTTTATCTTCTTTTGATACGATAAGTACTTCTACTTCATCGCCTATTTTTACATTCGGAATATCTCTAAATTCATTCAACGAAATAAGACCATCGCTTTTATAACCGATGTTTACGACTGCATCTGTTTTTGTAAGTCCCACAATATGACCAAAAGTCATTTCATTGTCGGCTACTGCTCTAAAGGTTGCTTCGTAAGTTTTGTCAAATTTCTCTCTGTCTTCTTTGTTGTACGTTGATACGTTTCGTTTGTCTACACTCCAATCAAAATCGTCGTGTGCTCCGGCTTGACCAGCGGAAAGGTTTTGGTTTGCTAAAGTTGTTTCTTCCATTTTTTTTAGTTTGTTAATAAATATTGTTAATTAAGGGACGCGAAAGTAAGCTAATCCAACAACTTTTCCACAAAATTGAGATCGAATAAACAAATAAGATTTATTATAATATATGGGGGTTATTCTTTGCCCGTATAATAACGCAAATTCCTTTCTACCATATAATTGCTTGGAACGTTTTCGTATTTATAGGGTTTCCATTTGCGCATTTTACCAATTGCCTCTATAATTTCCTTCCGACAAACCTCATCATCTACATTTAACACATCAATATCTGATAAGCTGCCATCACTATGCACCATAAGCTTGATGGTAAACTTACCTCCATACATGGAGGAATCAAAACATTTTACTCTCTTACTCAAAAAATCAAAAATCGATTGGTTGGGTTGCGGATATTGAACTCGAGGAAAATACTTTAATTTATGGCCATCTTCATCAAATTGTTTTCCTTGTTTAAATTTAAAGTTTTGGAATTCTTCAATTCTTTTAACTGCAGACGATTTATAATACTCATATTGTAATCCTTCTTTTCTACCATGAACAAAATAGTATTTTCGAGAAATTGAATCTGAATTATGAAAATAATATTTCCATTCTCCATCTGAATAAGCCTTTTCATCTAAATAACCTTGTTCCGTTATCTTGTGCGTAAGTGAATCATATTTTTTAGTGAAAGCTCCTTTTTCGGGATATAAATATTCATAGACCTGTTTAATCAAAACCGACTGCGGATAATAGTAATTCCATACTCCACTTTTAAACCCTTTTGTATAATGACCTTCACTTATAATATAACCCAGACTATCGTAAAATATATATTTGCCAGTATTGATAACAGCCTCCTCTGAAGTACAATAACCTGTCATTTGAATTTGTCCGGTGAGAAAGTGATCCTCTATTTTATATAAATGCTCACCTTCCTTATGCATGAATCGAAAATAGTTGGCGCTGTCTTTCGAAACCCTTGCACCCCAACGATTAATATAAATGGTGTCATTTTGCGCAAAACATAAAAATTGAGAAATGGTTAAAATGAAGACAATGAGTCCCTTTTTAAAATGTGACATAGATTAAAAGATTTGTAGGTTGAGCACCAAAGATATTTGTTTAACCCCAATTACCCAATAGAATGAAAAATAAATAATATGTTGATTAGGTGCATTGCGGTCCTGACGCTTCTGTCAGGAATTGCAGAGGAAAGCCCACATCAAAACGTGGCTTGGAACGAAAAGCGTGTATTCCGCCCAAAAGTTCTTAATCTTGTTTTTTAAAAACTATTTCAACACCTTATAGGTAATTGTCAATTCGTATTTTGGTTTGAAAGAAGTTTCTTAATTTTTTCACTACTTTTGTTTTCTCTAAATTATATTCATTATGACGCAAGAACAACAAGAAATTTTATTTCAACAAAAAGTAGACAGCGAAATAAAGGTTGAAGCCCGCGATTGGATGCCTGATGAATATCGTAAAACATTGATTCGTCAAATTTCACAACATGCGCATAGCGAGGTTGTGGGCATGTTACCCGAAGGAAATTGGATTACAAGAGCGCCAAATCTTCGTCGTAAATTAATTTTAATTGCCAAAGTACAAGATGAAGCCGGACATGGTTTGTATTTATATTCGGCTGCCGAAACCCTTGGTATTACTCGCGACGAAATGTATGATCAATTGCACACTGGCAAAGCTAAATACTCAAGTATATTTAATTATCCTACCTTGACATGGGCTGATATTGGCGCAATTGGTTGGTTGGTTGATGGTGCTGCCATTATGAATCAAGTGATGTTATGCCGTACTTCTTATGGTCCGTATGCCCGAGCGATGGTGCGTATTTGTAAAGAGGAGAGTTTTCATCAACGTCAAGGTTACGAATCATTATTAGCATTAAGTAAAGGTACAGATGAACAAAAAGCCATGTTACAAGATGCAGTCGATCGTTGGTGGTGGCCTTCAATTATGATGTTTGGACCTTCGGACAATGAAAGTACAAACTCTGAAAAAAGCATGCTTTGGAAAATAAAACGGCAATCGAATGATGATCTTCGTCAACGATTTGTTGATGCTACTGTTGATCAAGCACGCATATTAGGCGTTACCTTGCCAGATCCTAAATTAAAATGGAATGAAGAACGTGGTCATTACGATTTTGGTGAAATTGATTGGACTGAATTTTGGAATGTAGTGAAGGGCAATGGTCCTTGCAATAAAGAACGTGCTGCAGCGCGAATCAAGGCTTGGACTGATGGTGAATGGGTAAGAAACGCTGCAACAGCCTATGCTGAAAAGAAAAAGAGAAAAGCGGCTTAACTATTTCCTCATTTCTACTACTATTATCAATATTTATTTTGTGTGGTTATAAAGTGTTTGTCTTTTATAAAAACGCTATTTTAATTTTATATTGAAGAAACGATGTTTTCCTAATACGTAGTTCAAGACTTCGTAATTACTTATAGCTTGCTACCCTTTTTTCAAATAAATGAATATCTTTGCCTCAATACATGAATCAGGGTAATGTCTATAAAAGTTTAATTGAACTTCGCTCTCAACAAAAGAAAGCGTTTGCTGTATTAATTGATCCAGACAAAGTTTCTATCCTTCAAGTTGCCAATATTGCAACACTTTGTAATCAGGCATTGGTTGATTACGTTTTTATTGGAGGTAGTTTAATGGTTTCACAACATTTAGATGAATGTATTCAATCTTTCAAAGCCAATAGTGATATACCGGTTATTTTATTTCCTGGAAGTCCTTCACAAGTGAGTCGATATGCTGATGCATTATTTTATTTGAGTTTAATCTCAGGTCGAAATGCTGAATTATTGATCGGTGCCCATGTGGTATCTGCCCCTATGGTAAAAGCCAGCGGATTAGAAATTATTTCAACTGGATACATGGTGATCGATGGTGGCTCTGCTACTACAGTTTCATACATGAGCCATAGTGCACCCATTCCGCACGATAAAGATGATATTGCAATTTGTACAGCAATGGCTGGCGAAATGCAAGGTAAACATGTGCTTTATATGGATGCTGGAAGTGGTGCAAAACGCCCAATCAGTGAAAGCATGATACAACGTGTTTCTTCATCCACTTCTATTCCATTGATTGTTGGTGGCGGCATCACTGAACCAGAAAAAGCTTATTTAAATTGTCAGGCTGGCGCCGATATTATTGTGGTAGGTAATGCCATTGAAAAAGATGTTTCACTTATAAAAGAAATTTCTTCAGCGGTGCATCAAGTTCGCATTATCGTATAAGGTATCATCCTTATTTTGTTTTATTAATAGATTAATTTCATTTTTTTTGAAGCAACCGAATTTTTTCCGTTCACTTGAACATGTAAGAGATAAATTTTCGATTTTTCAATTGGAAGTTTAAATCGGTTTCTACCACGAAAAACATTTTGTTTCATTTGAGAATTAACTCGACCAAAAGCATCATAAATTTCAAGATTTAGTTTACAAATCTCATCTTTACTTGATTCAACAACTAGTTCATTCTGAAAAGTATAAAAATAAAAACCTTCTTTCAATGTATAGTGATCTAAGAATGAGTTATATGAATCAATTTCTATTTCATGATATTGTAATTGAGGAAATTGAGATACCTGTAAAATATTGTTTGGTAAATGCCAATTAAATGTTGATTCGCCTTGATTATAAAAACTTGTTAAGCCTTGTCCATATTGGTTTGTAATAGCTGGGTATCGATTACCACTATGTCCAATATAGGAGAGTTGATAGTTATCGGGTATTTTATTTTGAAATATTAAACTGATGGTATCTTCATGATTATATATATCAATTGGCATCTCATCATTCAAATTAAGTGTGAAATCATTTTTACTGTTCTGATCAACAAATATTGTTTCCTTCTGATTTAAAATAATATTGATTTGATACTCATTTACCTTCTGAATTTGTTTAATATGGAGGCTAAAAATCTCATTTGATTGCAAATTTCTGTACTGATAATAATTCATTAAAAGATAAACATAATAGCCTAAAACTTGGTATCCATTATGAAAATTAAAATGACAACTATCAGAATGATGATCAATATAATTTGTTGAAATTAAATGAATATTGCTATCTGATAATGCAAAATCAAACTGAGCTTGCTGAATGGTGCCTGTATATTTTTTATCTTGCCAACATCCATGTTTAATTTGAAATAAATAAATATTTTCAATTCCTGAATAATCTTCTTTCCAAGCGTTATACAACGAATTGAGTTTGGTTTTATAATCTTCATAACTTGTACGCAAATCGGCATCTTTTTCGCCCTGATACCAAATAATCGCTCTTACATTTTGAGTTGCATGAATCTCATTCAAACGTATATAGAGCCGACCATAATTTGTATTCATATTCGTTCTATTCGATTCATCGCGTAAAAAATATGAAATTGCTTGTCCACCTTCAGCGCCATTCATAATGCAGATGGGTATCTTTTTTTCATTGATTAAATACGAAGCAATGGCAACACCTAATTGTCCGATATGTCCATCATTATCTTTGGTGCCATCTCCCGATGCAATAAACCAAGTTTTAGAATAATTAGAAATTGACCCATTGCCATAAGTTCGGATAAAACTGTTTTGCAAATAGTATGTTGACTCACCTTTAGTTGCTGATTCGGCATTCGACTGTCCATTGATGATATAAATATCACCTGCACAAATACTATCTGCCGATCTCAATCGCTTACTATTATCTTTCCAAAGTTCGTACCCATAATTGTTTAATCCAGCCTCAATAGAGTCAACAAAATAAAAATGATCACTTCCAATAGTATCAGCTTTTAATAATGTGTTTGAAATTAGATTTCCATTTTTAAATTTTTTTAAAATCAAACTTTCTGAACTATTGGTTAGTTCAAAATAAACTTTCGCGTAATTATTAAGTGTATTTCTTGGAATGATACTCAATCGCTGAGGAAATTGAATGATATTGGTTTGCGCCCAACTAAGATTTAATTGAATGCTCAATATGATAAGTATGGCGACGCTTTTCATGCTAATGATATTGCGATAAAATTAAAATTAGCCAAATATCATTTAATTAATAAATCAAATTACAATTGTCAAACATACTATTAGAAAAATCAATTCAAATATTTGATTTGCATGAAGTATTTTCGTGCTTTAATAATTTTATTTATGAGTAAGAATGAATGGCCTCTTTGGGAAATTTTTATCCGTAGCAAAGCCGGATTAGATCATAAACATGTAGGCAGTTTACATGCCTCAGATGCACAAATGGCGATTGAAATGGCGCGTGATGTTTATACACGTCGACAAGAAGGTATTAGCATTTGGGCTGTTGAAAGTATCAATATACATGCCTCTAACCCTGAAGATTCAACTGCATTTTTTGATCCTATGAATGATAAGGTTTATCGGCATCCAACATTTTATGATTTGCCTGATGAACTTACTCATATGTAAGCCCTTTTTTATTTAGTCAATTAATTTAATTAAAATGAATCCATCCTTAGTTCAATATATTCTTCATCTTGCCGACAATAGTTTTATTAATGGTCACCGACTTAGCGAATGGTGTGGTCATGGTCCAGCATTAGAAGTAGATATGGCTCTTTCAAATATTGCACTTGACAATATCGGCGCTGCCCGAAGTTTTTATCAATATGCTGCCCAATTAGAAGGGGGCGATAAAACCGAAGACTATTATCCTCATTGGCGAACATTAAGAGAATTTAGGAATGTTTTATTGGTTGAATTACCAAATGGTGATTTTGCAGACACCATCGCTCGTTCTTTTTTCTTTGATGCTTATCAATTTTTATTTTATAAAGCGCTTACAAATAGTAAAGATTTACAACTTGCAGCCATTGCTGAAAAGTCGTTGAAAGAAGTCACTTATCATTTGCGATTTAGCAGTGAATGGGTCATTCGATTAGGAGATGGAACCGAAGAAAGTAAAGAAAGAATGCAAGCTTCGATTCATAAATTATGGGATTATACAGGTGAATTATTTAGTGCAAGTGATACGGAAAAAGAAATGATAGATGCTGGTATAGCGACTGATATTAGTTTGTTGAAACCTGAATGGGATAAAATAATATCTGATACGCTTGAAGAAGCTACCTTATCCTATCCTCTTCGTGCCGATGGTGCATGGTTTCAAAATGGTGGTAAAAGAGGTATTCATACAGAGCATTTTGGTTTTATATTAGCCGAAGTTCAATACATGCAAAAAACTTATCCTGGTGCTGAATGGTAATCATTTTTCTTCCTTAGATAAAATTCAAATGAGAACCAAAGAAGATATTTTTCAACTTTTAGAAAATGTAAGTGATCCTGAAGTGCCTGTTTTAACGGTTCTCGATTTAGGCATTATACGTGATGTGATTATTATAAATGATAATGAAGTTGAAATTGTGATTACACCTACATATAGTGGTTGTCCAGCTATGAACACGATTGCAATGAATATTAAATTTGAACTCATGGCAAATGGGATACAACATGTAAGGGTTCGTGAAATTTTATCTCCTGCCTGGACAACAGATTGGATGACAGAAGCCGGAAAACTTAAGCTCAATTCGTATGGTATTGCGCCACCTCAATACACTACCTTAAATAATCCTCGTGAAATGGATGC
>DAOOQH010000102.1:8678-11763 GCA_035388625.1 Chitinophagaceae bacterium
TGTCAATAACTAGGAAATTTTATTTCTTCTTTGTCGGTGGAACAAAAGCGGGTTTGCCTCGCTTTATATAATCTTGAAAATTATATTTAATCCACATTTTAATTTCTAATTCAGAGGCAACTCGAGCATAATCATATTCCATTGGATATTGATTCATGAATGAAGCAAGTTCTTCATCTTCAAGTTTAGTCAGACTATTTACGAGCTCTGGTTTATAACGAGTATCAATAAATTTTTCTTGCTCCATATCAACTATTTGATCTTGGAACTTTCTTAAATTTTTATACTTCTTCGAAAATTTTTGATAGACTGAACTTATAGGCGAAAAAACCGATTTTTGTTGTTGATAGTCAAAAGCTCTATCATAAAGACTGGCACGTTTAGCCGAATCGAGTTGATATTCCGTTGGACCAAGTTTAATTGTTACTTCCTTTAAAGAAGTAGCTTTTATTGACATATAAACCTTTAATTCATTAATATTATCAGTTACTTTAATTGAAATAACTCGGCGGGCATAACCAACATGAGTAAAAACAATATAATCGCCTAAAGAGGCTTCTATCCTGAACTCGCCCTTTACATTTGAAAAACTACCTTGATGGGTTGTCATATTTTCAATAGTGGCAGAAAAAATTGGGGCTTTTGTGGTTGAGTCGTATACAATGCCGTTCACTATAACTTGCGCATGAGACTGCATTTGTAAACCCACTAAGATAAAAACAAGAAATAAGATTTTATTCACAGCGCAAAAGTAGTTTAACAATCATTTTTAATTGCCTTGTGTTGTGTTAAAATATAGAAGCATTATACGACAACCAATTCATAAAAATCTTCTCGATTCAAATACTTTTTCGCCATTTCTTGTATTTCCTCTGCACTAATTGATTTATAAATCTGAATATTTGAATAAAATCGTTCTTCGGTAAAATTATTCAAAATTAAATTTTTCCATCGTTGAATAATTTGAAAAGCACCATCTAAATCACCAAGAATAGTTCCAAGTAAATAATTTTTTACAAGGGTTAATTCCTCTTCATCCACTAAAACATTTTTAAGAAGATCCATTTCTTTATAAATTTCTTCAATCGCAGCTTCACACACTTCTTTTCCAGCTTCTGTTGTAATTAAATAGGCGCCACCTCGGGTATTATTATATTGATAGCTATGAATACCATACGTATAACCTTTATCTTCTCTAATATTACTCATGAGTCTCGAGCCAAAATACCCACCAAATATGGTATTCAATACAATCATCGGAGTAAAGTCGGGGTGTTTTTTCTCTGGAAAATTTCGAAGTATACGTATTGATCCTTGAACACCATTGATATCATTCGTTATTCTATGTTTCTTTTCAATTGTAGCTTCAGCATGATATTCAGGTGAAAACGTTGTTTGATTATTCCATGCCGATTTTCCAAAATATTCATTCACCATACTTACTTCCTTCTCTGAAAACTGACCGGACATAAATATTTTGCATTGATTAGAACTATAATGTTCCTTTAAAAAATCTTGTAAATCCTTTTGCGTAATGGCTTCAATATCCTCCATTTCTGAATATTTTCCATAAGGATGGTTTTTCCCAAATAAATAATGGTCAATATATCGATTGGCTATAAAATCACTTTTTTTCAATTGTACAGCCATGCGCTGTTTGGCATTTTGGATATAAATATCAATTTCCGACTGAGGAAAAATTGTATCGGTAATTAATTCAGCCATCAAAGGCAATAGTTTATCTAAATGTCGGGTCATACAACTCACACTAAACGAAGCCCAATCATTTCCTGCGCCAGCTTTTACAGAAGCGCCATATTGTTCAAACGTTTCATTAATTTGAAAAGATGTTTTAGTAGAGGTACCACTTTTAATCAAAATAGCTGTTGCTGCTGCAATTGATTTCTTGGTTTCGTACCATAACCCAGCAGGAAAAACAAGTTCAATTTGAATCACGGGTTCAATACAATCGTTTACATAATATAGCGGTATGCCGTTATCTAAATTAATGGTAGAGCAAGCTGGAAGTTTATAATCAAATTCAATTGGTGAAAAAATTTGAGGTGTTTCTTTTCTATTTATCATGTATTGAGTTTACTTTTTAAGAGGTGAGTCGGGTTCATTGGCAAAATGTTTATACACTTGCCGGTCTACAAATCCAGGAAAAAATTTATTCATCCAAACAGTGAGTTTCCCCTGGGTTGTCATAATCAATGTTCGTTTACGTTTATGTATGGCCTTCAAAATTTGATGAGCGCATTCTTCGGCACTCATTAGGCTTGATTCATTCAGTGGCGTTTCGGCTTGCGATTTTCCTTGAGCATTTAAAGCAGTATTGCGAATATTTGTAGCCACAAAACCTGGGCTTACCCACATTACATTGACGCCATCGTGTAATAATTCAATTCGAAGCGACTCTAAAAATCCTTGCATTGCAAATTTTGAAGACGAGTACCCGGTTCTGCATGGGAGCCCTTTATATCCTGCAATAGACGAAATACCTACAATACTCCCTTTTGAAGCCAAGAGATAGGGTAGTGCATATTTGCAACAATAAACAGTCCCCCAATAATTTATATCCATTGATTTTTTCAAGATATCAAGATCTAAATCTTTAAATAAGGCCCTCATACTAATACCAGCATTGTTAATGAGGATATCAATTTGTCCGAATTGCTTGTATGATTCTTGAATAAATCGGTTACAATCAGCTTCGATACTGATATCGGCTTGAATTGTAAAAAGTTTTTCAGAATTTAATTCTTGTGCTACTTCATCTAGATTTTGTTGATTTCTAGCACAAATGGCAACATTAGCACCTGCTTGTAACATAGCAATAGTAAGCGCTTTGCCAATTCCTGATGAGGCACCAGTAATTAAGACTGTTTTATTTAGAAAGGCTTGAGTCATACATCGCAAAAATAGTTTAATGATTTGGTTTGGTACTTAAATAATTATAATTACATTTGCACTCCCAAAATTATCGGATTTATTCGTTTTTTGAGGAAGTTGATCCTGTAGCTCAGCTGGTAGAGCACATCACTTTTAATGATGGGGTCTTGGGTTCGAATCCCAACGGGATCAC
>DAOOQH010000103.1:0-11674 GCA_035388625.1 Chitinophagaceae bacterium
TAAAAAAAATGAAGAAATAGGATTACATTATCAATTGCATCGTGGTATTGGTGTTCATCAATCAAAAGCAAACAAAGCTGGCATGCCATTAAAAGTATCGTGCTTTATTGGCGGTCCACCATCACATTCGGTTGCGGCAGTCATGCCATTACCAGAAGGAATGAGCGAATTAACTTTTGCTGGATTGCTTGGAGGTAGAAGATTCAGGTATATTTATCAAGATGGATTTTGTTTAAGCACAGATGCAGACTTTGTAATAACCGGAACAATAGAAAATGATATAACAAAACCAGAAGGTCCTTTTGGTGATCATTTAGGTTATTATAGTTTACAACATCCTTTCCCTTTAATGAAAGTTCATAAGGTATATGCACGTAAAAATGCAATTTGGTCGTTTACAGTAGTTGGTCGCCCTCCACAAGAGGACACCAGTTTCGGACAACTCATACACGAATTAACTGGCGATGCAATACGTCAGGAAATACCTGGATTAAAAGAAGTACATGCGGTAGATGCGGCTGGCGTACATCCACTTCTGCTCGCCATTGGAAGCGAGCGATATACGCCTTATGCCCAAACTAAACAACCATCAGAATTACTAACAATTGCCAATAGGATATTAGGAACGGGACAACTGAGTTTAGCAAAATATCTTTTTATCACGTCAGATGATGACCAAAAAATAAATACACATGATATTGAAGAATACATGAAGTTTGTTCTTGAAAGAGTTGATTTTACAAGAGATATTCATTTTCAAACCAATACTTCTATTGACACGCTAGACTATAGTGGAACAGGTTTAAATACAGGTAGTAAAGTAATCATAGCAGCATACGGAAACATTATTCGAACACTAGAAACCAATATCCCATCTTGTTTACAAAATCTCAATTCTGTATCAAAAGTTGGTTTATGTATGTCTGGAGTGATCGCCTTAGAAATTTCTAAATTTATCTCTTATCAAAAAGCTGAAATTGAAATAGAAGAGCTCAATAACCAACTCAAACCCAAACTTGAACAATTAAAATCAATTGCGATAATTGTTCTTTGTGATGATGCTGATTTTGTTTCAAAAAATTTACGCAATTATTTATGGGTAACTTATACAAGAAGTAATCCTGCTTATGATATTCATGGTATTGATTCGTGTGTCGACAACAAACATTGGGGATGTAAAGGACCGATGATCATTGATGCACGAATTAAACCTCATCACGCACCTCCATTAGAACTAGATCCTGAAACTGAAAAAAAAGTAGATCTTCATTTTGCAAAAGGTGGCGAATTGGGAAAATGGGGATAAGGATTTCATATCATTGAATATCCAACTTCAAATACTTTTCTTGTATCATTTTCCAATGATGAAGCTCATGTCCGCAAATGATCCAAGCGCAGGCCCTAACACTCATTGAAGCTTGACTAGCCATACCTACTCTTTTCAAAACTAGATTAGATTGATTCGAAAAAAAAGCGATTGAAGCTTGACGAGCAGTTTTATATTCCTTTAAGATTTTTTTGATCGACATAAGATTGGCGTTAGCTTGGCGAGCAAATTCATTCTCATCAAAAAAAGGAAGAGGCATTTTATCATTCCGAGCAAAACGCATCGCTCGATAAATATATACTCTTTCGCAATCAACTAAATGTTGAATAATATCTTTAATTGTCCATTTGCCAGCTTCATAACTTGTTTCTAATTCTTGTTTTGTCAAAGACAACAATTTCGATTCAATTTCTTTAGCATTCGTTTTCAATTGATCTAATACACTTCTTTCACGATCTACCAAGTTGATGAATTTCTCATAATAAAGAGCATATTCAGTTTCAATTGGCCTTGCTATTTTTTTCATGAAACAAATATATGATATTGAAAATTTAAGATCATTTAGATTGGCTCGCTTTTTGTACGCTCGACATTGGAATAATTACCTCAAACTAAAAGTCATGAAAAACACTACTTTAATGACGAAGGGTTTAATACTCTTCTTCTTTTTGACATTTTATACGATTCGAGCTAGATCAACCATTTTTAACAACACCTCTGCTATAACTGTAAATGATGGAGCCGCCGCAAGTCCATACTCATCAAATATCAATGTTACAGGAATGAGTGGCACAATTTCGAGTTTAACAGTTAAATTAAATAATGTATCACATGATTATATTCAAGATATGAGTGTAATTATTCAAGCACCGAATGGCAAGTCTATGTTATTACAAAGTGGCGCCGCGGATGGGTATGCTGTTTCAAATATTACTTATACATTCTCTGATGCAGCAATTTCTCAATTTTCTGCAACGGCACAATTAGTAAGTGGGCTCTATAAACCAACTGGGTATTTCTGGGACATTTTTCCTTCTCCTGCACCCTTAACGCCTCCGGGTACTAATACTTATAATATACCTGGTCCATTCAATGCAGGTCTACCTCTTTCAACATTGGCATCCTGTTTTAATGGTTTAGCACCCAATGGGACATGGAAGCTTTGGGTCGCTGATTTTTCTGCGGGTGGTGACCCAGGCGTCATTAGTGGTGGTTGGACTCTAAATATCACAACAACCGCTGCCCCTCCATCTAATACACTTAACTTAAAGCTGTATATTCAAGGGTTTTATAACGGTGGTGGTTTTATGAAGCCGGTTCTTTCAAATTCAGGCGTTTCTGGATCAACTTCAACCATGACAGATAGCATTACTGTTAGACTAAGAAATACAGCGCCCCCTTATGCTATTGTTGCAACCGTAAAAACAATATTGAATACGAACGGCACCGCTACCTGTTTATTTAGCAATACTGGAAGTTACTATATTGCGATCACACATAGAAACGCACTAGAAACTTGGAGTGCTACTGCGGTAAATATTGGAACAACACCTATTACCTATGATTTTAGTAACGCAGCGAATAAAGCTTATGGGAATAACCAAATCAGCTTAGGTTCGGGCGTATTTGGATTTTACTCTGGTGATTTAAATTCAGATAAAAATATTGACATCTTAGATTTAAATTTAATTGAGAACGACATTGATAATTTTATTTTTGGATATATAAAATCTGATATCGATGGTGATGGCAATACAGACATATTAGACATGACAAGTCCGGAGAGCCATGTAAATAATTTTGTCGCATCAATTCATCCATAATAAATTATTGATTAAACAAATTACATACTTCTTCTATATTGTCCACCCACCTCAAACAAAGATTTAGTAATTTGACCTAAAGAACAATACTTGACAGCCTCCATTAAACCTTCAAATAAGTTTTCGTTTTTAATAGCCATGAGTTGAAGTCGATTCAGATTTTCAATTCCTTTTTCGCCACTTCGCTCCCACAAATTTTCTGCGGTTTTAATTTGCGCTTCTTTCTCTTCTGTGGTTGACCGAATGACTTCTTGAGGTAAAACCGTTGGGCTTCCTTTACTACTTAAAAAAGTGTTTACGCCAATGATTGGATATTCGCCTGTGTGTTTCAATGTTTCATAATACAAGCTTTCTTCTTGAATTTTACTTCGTTGATACATTGTTTCCATTGCACCTAACACACCTCCGCGTTCGCTAATTTTATCAAACTCTTGCAATACCATTTCTTCAACCAAATCGGTTAACTCTTCAATTATAAAACTTCCTTGTAAAGGATTTTCATTTTTAGCTAAACCTAATTCACGATTAATAATTAATTGAATGGCCATTGCTCTTCGAACGCTCTCTTCAGTTGGTGTCGTAATGGCTTCATCATAGGCATTGGTATGTAATGAATTACAATTATCATAAATTGCATACAAGGCTTGTAAAGTGGTACGAATATCATTGAAATCAATTTCTTGTGCATGTAAACTTCTGCCACTTGTTTGAATATGATATTTCAACATTTGACTTCGTTCATTACCACCATATTTTAGTTTCATTGCTTTACTCCATATTCGACGAGCCACTCTTCCAATCACACTATACTCAGGATCAATTCCATTACTAAAGAAGAAAGATAAATTTGGCGCAAAATCGTCGATATGCATGCCTCGACTCAAATAATATTCAACAAAAGTAAATCCATTACTTAAAGTAAAAGCTAACTGAGAAATAGGATTAGCACCTGCCTCTGCAATATGATAACCACTAATACTGACACTATAAAAATTTCGCACGCCATTATCAATAAAATATTGTTGCACATCACCCATTAATCGTAATGAAAATTCGGTACTAAAAATACATGTATTTTGAGCTTGATCTTCTTTCAATATATCTGCCTGAACCGTACCTCTTACCTGCTTCAAGGTATCTTCTTTTATTTGATTATAGATATCAGCTGGCAAAACATCTTGTCCGGTTACACCCAATAACATCAAACCTAAACCATCATTTCCTTCAGGCAATACATCTTGATTTTCTTTTTCTGAATGATTGAAATATTTAGGCATTAGATGTTCTTTCCCTTTGAAAATATCAGCAATTTTTTTCTTCACTTCATCTTGAAGATTATTCGCAATAATATATTTTTCACATTGTTGATCTATCGCAGCATTCATAAAAAATGCAGCTATAATACTAGCCGGACCATTGATGGTCATACTGACTGATGTCTTAGGATCGGCTAAATTAAATCCACTATATAATTTTTTAGCGTCATCTAAACAGCAAACACTTACACCACTATTACCTACCTTACCATAAATATCAGGACGATGATTTGGATCATTCCCATACAATGTAACACTATCAAAAGCTGTGCTTAAACGGGCTGCTGGCAATCCTTTACTAACATAATGGAACCGTTTATTGGTTCTTTCAGGCGCACCTTCGCCAGCAAACATACGTGTTGGATCTTCACCTTCACGTTTAAACGGATAGATTCCTGCTGTATAAGGAAACGAGCCAGGAAAATTTTCTTGCAAAGCCCATTGTAAAATTTCACCCCAAGCCTCAAACTTTGGCACGGCCACTTTAGGTATTTGCGAATGACTTAAACTTTCAGAATGCGTTTGAATTTTAATTTCTTTATCACGTACCTTAAACACAAAATACTCATTCAAATAATTGCCTTTAGTATCTTTCCACTGATCAAGAATTAATTTATTTTTTGGATCAAATTCGAGATATAAATTTTGTTCTACTTGTTGTAGTTCCTTAATCAGTCTGTCTTTATCTTCTGTTTTAGATTTTGAAATGACCTCAATTGTTTTATGCAAACCGAATAATTGTTGTGCTAAGTCGCTTTGCTTTTTCGCCCATTTATCATAGCCTCTGTTATTTTCGGCAATCTCACTCAAATAACGAGTTCGTGCAGGAGGAATAATAAATATTTTTTCACTCATTTCATTGGTTGCTAAAAATTGAGAGTGAAGAGATTGATTACCCGTTTTTTCAACAATTTTCGACATCAACGCTTTGTATAATGTATTTGCACCGGGGTCATTAAATTGAGATGCGATACTACCATAAACAGGCATTGTATCTGCATCTTGCTCAAATAATTTATGGTTTCGTTGATATTGCTTTTTTACATCTCGCAAGGCATCCATACTACCTCGTTTATCGAATTTATTAATGGCAATAATATCGGCAAAATCCAGCATATCAATTTTCTCTAATTGAGTTGCAGCACCATATTCTGGTGTCATCACATACAAACAAACATCACTATGTTCGGTAATTTCGGTATCACTTTGTCCAATACCACTTGTTTCTAATATAATTAAATCAAACCCACTTGCTTTTAAAATATCAACAGCATCTTGAACATGTTTACTCAATGCTAAATTACTTTGACGAGTAGCCATACTGCGCATATATACCCGATCGCTTTTAATTGCATTCATTCGTATACGATCGCCCAATAAAGCGCCTCCGGTTTTTCGTTTACTAGGATCAACGGAAATAATGCCAATTTTTTTATCTTTAAAATCAACAATAAACCTTCTTACTAATTCATCAACCAAGCTACTTTTTCCGGCTCCACCCGTTCCAGTAATACCTAATACAGGAGGATTATGATTTGATTTGGATATTGTTTCTCTAACCTTTGAAAGCATGGCTTGTGTTTCGGTAGAATCGGCAAAATTTTCAGCAGCACTTATACATCTAGCTATACTTTTAAAATTTCCTTCTATTAAATGATTCACTTCACCATTCAAATTAGATCCTGTTGCGAAATCACTTTTTTGAATTAAATCATCTATCATACCTTGCAAACCCATGGCACGTCCATCATCTGGACTATAAATTTTTGTAATACCATAAGATTCAAGTTCTTCAATTTCAGAAGGCAAGATAACGCCCCCACCACCAGCAAATATTTTAATATGACCACAATGATTCTCTTTCAATAAATCATGCATATATTTCAAGTATTCAACATGACCGCCCTGATAAATTGTCATAGCAATGGCATTCGCATCTTCTTGAATCGCTGTGTCAACAACTTCTTGTACACTTCTATCATGACCTAAATGAATAACCTCTACCCCACTTGCTTGCATCACACGACGCATTACATTAATGCTGGCATCATGTCCATCAAATAATGAGGCAGCAGTAACAATTCTAACTTTATTTTTCAATGTATACGACATAAAATCTAATTTAATTTTTATTAAGTTGCTTCAAAATATGAATACTTAAAATTTGACAATATCTGAAGCACCACAAATGTAATGAATAACTATGTTTTATTTAAATCATAAAAGAAGAAGACAAATAAAATATTGATACTATCAGATCTTTAAATCTTTTCCTCCAAAACTAAACGGAAGAAGATCTTTAGCCGAATCTATTACAATAATATCACCAGTTTGACCAGCCAATATCAACAATATATTTTTTTGATTTCGATCTTCGCATTCAGAAATAAACTGTCTGCACATACCGCAAGGAAACGTTGGTTTATTACTCTCTGTATGAATAGAAGCATAGGAAATGGCAATAGCCTTAATACCTTGATTAGGAAAACTTGAAATAACAGACGATAGCGCACTACGCTCAGCACAAATACCAACAGGATACGACGCATTTTCAATATTTACCCCTTTAACTATTTCACCATTATCAAGTAAAACGGCAGCACTTACATGAAAAGCAGAATAAGGTGCATATGCATTTTCGGTATTTGATTTGGCTAACTTTAAAAGTTGCTCAAGCTCAGGTTGAAGTTCATTTGAATGAGCAAATGTTTGATATGAAAATTTAAATTCTGGCATATTATAAAAACAAATCTAATGAATTTGGTGCATACAATTTTAAAATATTGCTCTTACACTTGCGCGTCCTGTATGTATCACAGCACTTGTTGATGGTTTGCGACCTTCATATTCAAAGTTCATTTCGATATTTTTTGAAACCCGCTTATTAAAGGAAGCTTGCCATAACCAGTTCTTTCCTTTTTGTAATCCATCGAGCATTGTATATCCGACACCTGAATTTTCTGACCCATTATAAGATATACTGGTAAATGTTGTTCTAGTACTGATGGCACCCGAGCTTAAAATATTATACTTTAATTCTAAGTTGACATGATCTGCTTTTGCTTTTTCACCTCCATAATGCGCAAGATTCTGCCGTAAATCGTATTTATATCCTAGCTGAATTCGAAATTGATTTTTTTTCAATAATACGGTAATTGCTGGCTCAACGGATTGATATGAAATCTTATAATTTCTATTTTCTAAAAATTGTGAAACAAAATCTTTATTCCCTGTTTTTACTCCACAAGACAAAGTAATTTGCTTGGTGACATTGTAGCGACCTCTTAATAAATAATCTAAATTTTTTCGGGAATCAATACCGTAGTTAAGTAGCGTTTTGCCGCCTGCCAAAGTCTGCACCAAATCAATACCCCATGAATTACTAAATCGATTAAAAAAAACAGAATTAATTACTGAGGATGAATTATTAATGAGTACGCTATCATCAAAATTTGAAATAAATGGATTGTATTGCTCAATACCCTTTTGGCCAACAAAACGATTATTTAATTGAACTGCAGACTGTATAAAAAATAAGGAGACAAATTTCTTAATGCCTTTAAGTTTAGTTGCCTTCAATATTGCTTTGGGATTAATAGAAATTGATTGATTGTAAATTGAGTATTTGGCTTTTACATATTGATTCGTTGGGGTAAATATTTTTATATACAATTTCTCATCAGGAAATATGGCTAATTCAAATTCATTCAGTTGTTTGAGTGAATCCTTATTATAATCACGCCATACATAAAGACCTTGTCCTGCAGGCACCTCAAAATAAGCAAATTCTCTTTTTTGTTCTTGCCCTGAACCAAACTCATATAAAATATTACCTGCTACTAAACCTTTTAATGTTGAAAAATTATACTCTATTCTACCAAGTGAATTTTCATCTGGCTTTAACGCAGTGATTGCCGAATCTTTAATATCAAGAATTCGATATGCACCTGTAAAGCGCAGGTCATGATTTTCGATAGATGAAATTGCTGTACTTAATGAAAAAGTATGCCCTTCGGTGCTTTGTTTAAATGCATTCTCTTTTGTTGCTCTATCATTTCGATGCGTGTATTCTGCCACAAAATTATTTTTAGCATCGCTTTTATTTTTTATATAAAACGTGAGTGCATCAAACGAAAAAGCCGCTTTTTCTAATGAGTCTGTCAATGCATTTCTTAATTCATTATGTTCTACCAAATAACGGGTACCCATTGTCAAAGAATTCAACTTTTCAAATTGTTTTTCGAATTCAAGATAAGGTCTATAAAATTTACTTTTAATAAGCAAAGATGATTGTTGCATATAATCGCCTTTAAGCAAAAACCGATAACCTTTTCTTGCGCCTGAAACCGATGCAATATGTTGGGTACCATTGAACGAGTTGCCACGATGATAAGTGCCAAACTGATAATCAATTTTACCAAATTTTAATTTATTTAAAGAAAACGACAAAAATCCCAAATGTTCATTTTCGAGTTTTTCATTCGCAGTAATATTCCAATCTCTTGAAAATTCAACATTTCTAAAACGCTCTAAGGCTCTAAATTGTTTTTGGACAAATTCATATGACACTCGGCTTGAAAGTGTTATATCCTTACTCTTATTTAATAATCTAGTTTCATCATAATTTAATAAGGTGGCTATGCCATGATGAGTATTATTATCAAGTGTTGAAAAAGTGTTTGGATCTGAATTGCTATAAGCTGTTTCGATATTAAAACGTTTTAATGAATCGATTTTATAAGTTGTACCCAATGTGATCATTTGTTGCTTTTTGGGTGTAACTAAAACAACAATAGGTTCGTAATCGCCTTGCAAAACACCACCCAATGGTGGTTGCCATGCATATACACGACCATTTGTACTATTAATAGACTGAATATAATTCCCTCTTCCTGGTCCAACAAATGAAAAACTCAACGAATATTTGGCACTGTCTTTATTCGTTGAAAATATATAAATATCATTGTATAAAACTGAATTAATAATTGTATCAATTTTCTTATACAATACTTTACTATTACTAAAAGTATCTTGAAACTGAACACTTGTATAAAATGCATTCTGAATACTATCGCCAATAGTTGATAAAAATCTAATTTTAGAAGAGTCGAGTGATTGTTGTACAGTTTGATTTTTTGCATCTTGATTCGAATACACATTCAAACGAATATTTAATTTTGGATTGACATTCCATTCATTATTTAAATAAACTAAGGAGTTGAGATAATTCCTATCAGAAAATTCAAACTCAGCGGTAATTCTCAAATCTTTTGTAATAAATCGTTTGGGCATAAATGTTACTTCAGCAGTATTATAATCTATGATATAGTCATAATCTTCGCCTCTCTTCATTTGTATGCCATCAATATAGATTCTTTCTGTTCCAGCTAAAATAATAAAAAACTGTTCGCCATTGGGGCCATACAATTTATAAGGACCTTGATTGCCTTCGAGTGGCGTTAGCACGTTACGAACAAATTTTCCTTTTGCAAGCGAAGCACCTAAGCTAATTTTATTTTCACCCTTTGCCGAAGTTTTAAAGGAAGTAGAAAAAAAACCACCTTGAACACGCTTATAAAAATTCATAAAATAACCTGAAGGACGTTTGATATCGTAATCACCAACAATTAAAGTGGCTCTTTTTCTTTGAAGTTGAATCGAAACCCTATCAAATTCCTGTAATTGTTGTGTATTGCCTTCTGGCTGAAATGGCACTGTATTGTCAGTAATGGCTCCACTTAGTTTAATACTGTCACCTAAATCGCCTTCAAGTTGCAAATTAAATTGAGAGTTTAAAACAACATCCTGACTATTTCCGAATGATAGCGCTCTACCAAAGCTTCCATTATAATCAACATTACCAAAATCAATAAATGCACCGCCGCTGTTCGCTTGAATAGCATCATAATAAAATGGGGTAATGACAAATGACTGTTCAATTTGTTTCGCATCTTTATGAAAATATCTTTTTGTAAAATTCTGCGGGAACACGCGGTAGATTATGAAAATGCTATCAGTGAGGGGTCTTTTTTTCCAACGAAGTAATGCTTTGGCATCATCAATCGTATAATCAGATGTATCGATATCCGTAATAAAAAATGAATGAGGAATTATACTCAGACTATCAATTTTTAACGAATCGGTTGAGACCTGAATTTTTCGCATACGAAGATTACTCAAATCAGCGAATTGCGCATAAGCAAACTGAGCAATGAATAGAAAAACGAAGCACCAACTTATTCTCTTGAAAATCAAACTTAATATTGTTTCTATTAACGGTTAAAAATAAGATTATTGTATTTGAATTGGATATTTAATTTAATCGAATTGCAATTTATCGACCGATGAAAATCATACAATAGCCTAAAATGCATAGGATTTCAAATTTATTGAATTTATATTTAGATCCTAATTCATGACACTTAATAACAAATACAGACTCTTATTTCATTGTTTAGGCATTATTCTTTTCCTATCCATTCCATTGGCATTCCCATCTTATTCATCTACATTTAGGGGAAAAGAATTGGCCTCTTATACATCAGCACTCATCTTTTTTTATATTAATTATTATTATTTGGTACCCACCTTTTATTTCAATAGAAAGTTTACGCACTATATCATAATTTTATTACTATCATTCATCATCATTACATTTTTGCCTTTATTTGTTATCACTGAACAGCATTCAACTGATATTGTTGAATGGAGAAAAATTCATAACCTTGATGGTTTTTTGGCGCCTTACTATTCAGATATTAAACGCAATATTATGTTATTTGCCACTGCTGTATTTGCATCTATTGCTTTCCGTATTAATGATCATCTGAAACAATTAAATAAGGAAAAAATCAATGCTGAGCTATCGTATTTAAAGGCTCAAATTAATCCTCACTTTTTATTTAATACCTTGAACAGTATCTATTCATTGGCCATTGTAAAATCGGATTATGCCGCATCATCCATTGTTCGCCTATCGGGTATGATGAGATATGTGTTAAGTGAAACCAACGAGAAATTTGTTTCGCTTGAAAAAGAAATGAATTATATTGATAGTTATATCGATTTGCAAAAAATGCGTTTAGGTGAGACTGCGCTAGTGAACTATTCATTCAATGGCGATATTAGTAATAAAATGATAGCACCGCTGCTTTTGATACCATTTATTGAAAATGCATTTAAACATGGTGTTAATCCTGAAGAACCTT
>DAOOQH010000104.1:0-11648 GCA_035388625.1 Chitinophagaceae bacterium
AAAGATCCAATTCCAACTCGAGGTGGTGGAAGCATTCCAATTATTGCTTTATTTGAAAGAATACTGGGTATTAAAACCGTACTTATGGGCTTTGGATTAGACAATGATAATATTCACTCGCCAAACGAAAAATATGATGTTGCTAATTTTTATAAAGGAATTGAAACCATTCCTCATTTTCATAAAAATTTTGCTGAAATGAGCAAAGCATAATCTATAAAAAGATAGTTAGAAAAAAAATACGACATCATTGTCGTATTTTTTTTGTCTGTTACTACAAAGTATTAATATTCTTCTTTAAAGCTATCCCACATATTGCGTATGCTAGGCATATCAGTGATTTCATAACCTGCTGTGCTAAACATTTCTGCAGGAACAGATCCTAATTTAATATCTTTCATTGTCATAATACATTCTTGCATTCGTTTATCTTTAGGCATCATATGTGTTTGAATGGTGAGCCCTTTCATACCTGCTTTATAATAAGCATTTTGGTTTGGATCTTTAGAATTGGCGAATACATTATAAAGTGCATTATTCATTTTTACATAGTCGAGTTTATCATCATTGGTTACCCATATTTCGGAAATGTATTTATCATTTTCATAAATATATTTTCGGCACTTATATCCTTCAATTGTTTTATACTCATCTGTTGCTTTAATTTCGGCTTCACCTTTTTCAAGCATAGCCTGATCCTTTTTTACTGCAGCTTTTGCAACCCAATCGAATGATTTCAATTCCATTTTCATGCCTGTTTTTTTACCCTTTTTATCGGTCATTAACATCACACTTTTTCCTTCTTTAAAATTCATGATCATTCGATCCATGCCCCCTTTGTTTTTATCGAAACTCATTACCGAGGCGCAATCAAAATCTTTATAATAATACTGTATTGAGCCATTATTTTTTGGTTTATCAGGATATTCCATTACCATGGTCATACTCATGGTAGGAAAGGGTTGAATTTTAGCTCTTCCTTTTTTATCGGCTTCGTCCCATGCATCTAATCGTTCGTCGACAGCTTTTTCGCCTTTTGCTTTTTCATCTTGATGTTTGGCTTCTTGTTTCCTTTCTATATCATCTTTTACAGCTTTGCGAACATAAGAACGCTGCGCAGTAACATCATTAAAACTAGCCAAACAAATAAGAGAAGTAATTAGTAAATATTTCATTGTTTAAATTATTGAAAGCAAATATCAAAAGCATTCAATGATTTACCAAACATCAATGAGTAAGTGGTTGAAATTGAATTGAATTTGGTTGAAATTTAATGAAAAACGGTATAATTTTAACGGTCAACTGGGATGGCCATTGCAGTTAAATAAAAATGCAGCGTTTCTTTATTTAATTTATCTTGATCGACTTCAATACCTGGTAAAATATCAATGAGCGCATTAATTCTTCCTTCTAGAGGTAAAAACTTATTAATGACAGCAATTCGTCTATCTTGCAAGATACAATATCCACTATGAAAATTTCCCTTCTCAAAACGAATGCTATAACCTATTTCATCGTAGAGTTCTTCAAATTTTTTTAATGTTGCAGGTGTATACTTTATACTCATATCTTTGCGTTCTTGAAAAAATAAATTGATTCAGATGGCTAAATTACTTCAAAACAAGTTCCTCCTACTTTTTCTCCTAAGCAATTTATACACATACTGTGGGTATGCACAATTTAGTAAAGATGAAGATGATGAACGAACCTTTTACGGTGGTATAAGTGTTGGGGGAAATTTTTCGCAAGTAGATGGAGATAATTTTGCAGGCTTTCACAAAGCAGGATGGAATGCCGGCGTAATAGTTTATACCAAACTAGCGGATAGATTAGCAGTAGGTTTAGAACTTTTATACGCTCAGAAAGGGAGTCGTGCCGGACAAAATCAAGTTCCAAAAGTAGGCAATGATCAAAACACTATTATTTTCGATTATAAAATCAAATTAAACTACGCCGAAATTCCTGTCATTATTAATTATTTTGATAAGCGAAGTAATCATTTTGGTGCAGGCCTGTCATATTCACGTTTATTTAGAAGTAGTGAATTATACAAAGATGGAACGGGCACCACTTTTGAAAACGACTCGAAAATTTATCCTTTTCGCAAATATGATTTGAGTTTTGTTGTCAATGCGAATGCGCATATTTGGAAAGGTTTATTTTGGAATTTGAGATACCATTATTCGTTAATTTCAATCAGAAATTCCTATAATCCAATTACTGGTCGCGATCAACAATTTAATAATGTTTGGTCAACAAGGTTGATGTATATTTTTTAGTGCATATTACTTGAATTGACATTGTTGATTTAAGTGAGACTGTTGAACGGTGCCATCGCCCATTTGTTGAATAATGACATGGACGATCACCCCCAAAAAAATGATAAGAATAGTTTATCACGATTCTACGTATTAATTTCGCCAAGTGATTTCAAAATCTACCATACAAAAAGTAAATGATGCCGCCGATTTATTGGATGTGGTTGGGGCATTTATAAAACTTAAAAAAAGAGGTGCTAACTATCTAGGTAATTGTCCGTTTCATAATGAAAAAACACCTTCATTTACCGTTTCTCCTACCAAAGGAATTTATAAATGTTTTGGATGTGGCAAGGCAGGTAATGTGATTACATTTATTCAAGAACACGAAAAACTCACTTATCCTGAAGCCATTATATGGTTAGCCAAACGTTATCATATTGAAGTTGAAGAGACTGAAATTTCAAAAGAAGCCAAGGAAAATCAACTCATTGAAGAGAGTTTACGCATCATCAATACCTTTGCCACTCAATATTTTAATGATCTTCTTTTGCATCATCCCGAAGGTGAAACCATTGGTCTATCGTATTTTCAGGAGCGTGGATTTAGAAAAGATACGATTGAAAAATTTCAATTAGGCTATTGTTTAGAAGATAGAGATCACTTAAGCAAAGAGGCCATTGAAAAAGGATATTCGAAAGAATTATTAGTCAAAGCGGGATTGGTTTATGACCGATATGAAAAGCTGCAAAGTATTTATGCTGGCAGGGTCGTATTTCCAATTCATAATCAAAGTGGTAAAGTGATTGGATTTGGCGCACGTATTTTAAAGACCAATGAAAAGGCGCCTAAATACATTAACACGCCTGAAAACGAAATTTATCATAAAAGCAAAACCCTTTATGGTATTTACTTTGCAAAGAATTCAATCAGCTCTTTAAATGAATGCTATTTGGTTGAAGGTTATACAGATGTGATTTCGTTGCATCAAACTGGTATTGAAAATGTGGTGGCTAGCAGCGGTACCTCATTAACCGAAGATCAATTAAAATTAATTAAGCGCTATACAAAAAACCTAACCATATTATATGATGGCGATGCGGCAGGCATTAAAGCGGCGCTTCGCGGGTTGGATATGGCGATTGAGCAAGGATTAAATGTAACGGTTGTTTTATTACCCAATAATCACGACCCCGATAGTTATGTACGAGAAGTAGGTATTGAAAAATTTAATGAGTATGTTAAACAGAATAAAAAAGATATTATTCTGTTTAAACTAGAAGCGTCACTTAAAGAGGCCAATGATGATAGTGTAAAAAAATCGGAACTCATTAATGATATTGCCGAAACCTTATCTAAAATTAATAAGGTTGAAGAATTTACTAAACAGCAAGACTATGTAAGACGATGTTCGCAATTATTACAAATTGATGAAGCAGGCCTGATTGCTTTAGTGAATAAAAAAATTCGTGAGAAAGTAAGTAAACAAGATCAAGTTGATAAAAGAGAACTTGAAACTTTAGAGCAACAAGCTAATCCTGATTTAGATCATTTACAACCTGTTATCAATGAATTATTAAAAAAGGATTATTTACAAGAACGCGGACTCGTAAGAATTTTAATTGAAAATGGCGACAAACCTTATGACGAAAAAATGAGTATCGCCGATTATATCAGGTTAAAGGTTGGAGATGCCGATTTTGAAAATCAATCATGGCTGAGTATTTACAATGCCTATTATGCTCATTTAGATGCAACCTTGCAGTTTCCGGATACACATTTTTTCACCTATCATGATGATGAAAAAATAAGAACCTTTACTATTGAAGCACTTTATTTTCCTTACGAATTAAGCGCTGGCTGGGAAGAAAAACATCATATACTTACGCCTACTAAAGAAATGACTTATATCAATGATGTAAATGATACCGTCACTTTTTTTCTATTGCGAAAAATACGAAATATGCATAAAGAATTATTTGATGAATTGAGAACCTTGAATGATTCAAATCCTGATGAAGTCATGGTTTTACAATTATCGATTATTGAATTAAAAAAAACGGAAGCGAATTTATTGGAACCGATGAAAAGTGTAATGACTAAATAGAGTCTATTCATGAAGTCAAGTAAAAAAATAGAACATAAAGAGCAAGTTGTAGAAACATTGATAGCCAGAAATAGAAAGGAATGGAGAGAATGGCTTGAGGCTAATCATGAAATAAAACAATCGGTTTGGCTTATTTATCATAAAAAGAAATCAAATATCGAGACAGTGAAATATAGTGAGGCTGTTGATGAGGCACTATGTTTTGGTTGGATAGACAGTAAAGCAAAATCTTTGAATGAAGATCAATACATGCAGTTTTTTTGTAAACGAAAAAAGAATAGCACTTGGTCTAGAGTGAATAAAGAAAAAATTGTTGCACTGATTAAGGCCGGACTTATGACCCAAGCAGGCTTCCAAGTGATTGAAGATGCCAAAGAAAATGGATCATGGACAATATTAGATGAAGTTGAATCATTGATAATTCCGCAGGATCTTGAATTTAAATTTAATAAGAGTAAAACCGCCAAATCATTTTTTGTAAATCTTAGTCGATCTGATCAACGAAATATCTTGCAATGGCTTGTGCTTGCCAAAACGCAAGAAACAAGAAATAAAAGAATTGATGAGATTGTTGCATTGGCAGAAAAAAATTTAAAGCCGAAACAATTTATGCCAGTGAAAAAGAAGGTGTAAACAAATCAAGTAAAAATCAAGTATTACACCTTTGCAATAGACATAGTCACAACATTCACTTCAATCAACCTATATTTGCCAATTCTTCATTATGCGCGTTTTACTAACCACCTTAAATTCGAAATATATACACAGCAATTTGGCTGTTAGAATTTTGTATTCGCTCAACAAAGAATACGAAGGTTTAGAATGGAAAGAATTCACAATCAAAGAACCTCAAGATGAAGTAGCATCATATTGCAGTCAGTTTGAGGTCGTTGCGTTTAGTTGTTATATTTGGAATATCACACAAACATTGTCGGTAGCTGAAAAAATAAAAGCTATCAATCCCAATACAAAAATATTATTAGGTGGACCAGAAGTTAGTTATGAATGGCAAGAAGTAATTGCTTTAGCGCAAGTTGATTATATAATCATTGGTGAAGGCGAAATTCCTTTTAACGAATTTATTCATCAATATCCAAAGCTTGATGGTGTTAGCAGTTTAGTTCGTAAAGAAAATAATGAGGTGATGTATAATCCTAAAACGACCACCTTTGATTTGTTGAATTTTACTGACATCATGCCTTATGCTTTTGATAATCCGGACGATTTAGCCAATAAAGTTTTATACATCGAAACATCAAGAGGTTGTCCATACAAATGCGAATTCTGTTTGGCTAGTCTCGATAATAAAGTTCGCTATTTACCTGATACCGCAATCAAATCAACATTATTGTATTTGATGCAACATGGTAAAGTGATTAAATTTTTAGATCGAACATTTAATATCAAAAAAGATTTTACCATTGATATTTTTAAATTTATTCTTGCCAATCACCGACCAGAAAATGTTTTTCAATTTGAAATTACGGCCGATATCGTCCATCCCGATATTATTGAATTTATACAAGCGTATGTACCAGAAGGATTATTTCGTTTTGAAATTGGCATTCAAACTGTCAACCAAAAAGCAAATTTAGAAGTTAGTAGAAAACAAAATTTCGAAAAGACAAGTAGTATCATCAAGCAATTAGAGAATAAAGTTGAAATGCATCTTGATTTAATTGTTGGGTTAGCATTAGATTATTATGATGATATTAAATATAGCTTTGAAGAAGTATTTAAATTGTTTGCACCTGAACTTCAACTAGGTTTTTTAAAATTTTTGAAAGGCACTCCCGTACGTGATAAATATCAGGAGCATGGTTTTTTATTTGATCCTCTTCCACCATATCAAATTATTGAAAGTAAATACTTATCCAAAAATCAATTAGAAGAAATTGTAATCCTTGAAAATGCGTTAGAAATTTATTGGAATAAAAAACGTGCTTTACATTCATTAAAATACATCACATTACATTACAGTATTTTTGATTTTCTAAATGGATTAGGCAACTATTTTGGTAAGAGAGCAGATTTTCATAAACATACGCTAGATCAAATTTTCAGTTTTTTGTTTGAGTATGCGCAATTACATTTCGCAAACGATTTAATTTTACAACAACTTATAACCCTTGATTATTGTTTATATCACAAAATCAAACCATCTACCAAACTCATTCAAGAAGTTGATAAAAATACCAAATGGAATATGATTGAAAAGCTTCAACTCAATCACCATAAATATCGATATATCTTTTTAAGTATAGATTTTGACCTTGAAGTTTTTTCAAAGACATTGACTATTGAGCCTTTCCAAAATGTAATCATTATTCAATACGATGGTATTCATAAACCTGAATTAATTTATAGTACAGAGTTTGTGTATTAAGGAATTTACAGAATTACTATAAAAATTCAATTTTAAAATTAAACAACAAATTCAGTATTATTAATAATTATAAATTTCTTAGGATATAAAGTACTATTCTTTCATTTGTAAACAATAAATTTGCCGATAATAAAAAATAATATGAGCCAATATCCTTATGTGCCTTACGGAACCACAGTACATGGTGAAGAAGAAATAGCTGCAGTTGTTAATGTACTTCGTACAACAACCCAAATGAGTAAACATGTACGAGAATTAGAAGAAAAAGTTTCGGCACTTTATAACAAAAAATATGGTATTGGTGTTAACTCCGGCTCAAGTGCACTTTATTTGGCAGCCGATTTATTAAATTATGAAGAAGGCGCTGAAATTATCACTCCAGCATTAACCTTTTCAACAACTGTGGCCCCATTAGTTAAAAGAAATTGGGTTCCTGCATTTGTAGATTGTGAAGAGGGCACGTATAATTTAGATGCCAATAAGGTGGAGGAAATGATTACCTCAAAAACCAAAGCGATGGTGATTCCTAATTTGATAGGGAATTTACCTAACTGGAGACAATTACGCGAAATTGCAGATAAACATAATTTATTTGTTTTAGAAGATAGTGCAGATACATTGGGTGCTGAAATTGATGGCGCAAGTAGTGGTCGATTTACAGATATGAGCACAACAAGTTTTTATGGCTCTCATATTATCAATTGTGGAGGTAACGGTGGCATGTTATGCGTAAATAATGAAGATCATTTAAATAGAGGTAAATTACTTCGCAGTTGGGGACGCTCATCATCATTATTTGTTGAAAGTGAGAAAATCGAAAATCGCTTTAACGTCGAAGTTGATGGAATACCATACGATGCTAAATTCGTTTTTGAAGAACCAGGATATAATATTGAACCTTCAGAAATGGGTGCCGCCTTTGGTCTGGTGCAATTAAGTAAATTAGGCAACAATATTGATTTAAGAACTGAACATTATACACGAATTCGTAAGTTCTTTGAACAATATGAAGAGTATTTTATTTTACCAAATCAATTACCAAATTCAAGAACTGCTTGGTTAGCGTTCGCCATTACTATTCGTGATACTGCGCCTTTTATTAGACGTGACCTACAAATATTTTTAGAAAAACGAAATATTCAAACGCGTACTGTCTTTACTGGAAATATTATGCGTCAACCTGGATTTAAAAATTGTGTTCACAAGGCGAGTGCAAATGGATATGCCGAATCAGATAAGGTAATGAGAGGTGGTATGTTGATGGCTTGTCATCATGGTTTAAATGAAATTCAAATCAATCATATGCTTGACAGTGTGAGTGAATTTATTAAGTCGATTAAATAAGTAATATTCATTATCAATCATGATTTCTATTTGAGTAATTCAAATTGAGAGATTTATTTTGACTCATGAACATACCTATTGTTCTTACCGAAGACTACAATTATATCTTACCCCAAGAAAAAATTGCGCAACATCCCTTACCCGAAAGAGATGCAAGTAAACTATTGATTTATAAAAACGGCGAATGCAAAACTGACTCTTACAAAAATATTGCATCCTTCCTTCCTCCAAATTCGCTGGCCGTTTTTAATAATAGCAAGGTAATTCCAGCCCGTATTATTTATATCAAAGAAACCGCTGGCGTTATCGAATTATTTTGTCTTGAGCCAATTCAAGGCACACCGTATGAAGCACTTCAAAATCGCGGTTCAAGTAATTGGACTTGTTTAATTGGCGGATTAAAAAAATGGCGTAAAGATGCAATCCTGCAATGGGATATAAGCAAACCGGAATGTCAAAATATAGTATCTGCTAAATTCATTGGTCAAAATGAAAATGGTTTTGAAATAGAATTTAGTTGGTCAGATACTAATAAAACTTTTGCCGATATTTTAGAAGCACTTGGTCAAATGCCCATTCCTCCCTATTTATTGCGAAAAGCAGAAATAGATGATGCAAACAGATACCAAACCATGTATGCAAAAGTTGAAGGAAGTGTTGCTGCGCCAACCGCTGGTTTACATTTTACAAAAGCTATTTTGGATGATCTTGTTAAACAGAATATTCAAACTAGCTATACAACACTTCATGTTGGAGCGGGCACTTTTAAACCAGTAAATGTAATGTATGCGCATGAACATCATATGCATGCAGAATGGATTGAAACAGATATAAACTTTATCGAGCAACTTGCAAACAACCCACAAATTATTGCTATTGGCACAACAAGTTTACGAACCATTGAGAGTTTATTCTGGTATGCTCTAATTTGTTTCAAACTGAAAGCGCTTCCTATAAAAGATTTTGTGCTACCGCAGTTTATAGCTTATGAAGCAGATATCATCTCTTCAAAAGAAATTGTTTTTGAATTTTTAATTCAATTATTGAAAAGTAATCATCTTGAGAAAATCATCTTTAAAACAGAACTCATGATATTGCCTACTTATAAAATGCAGGTTGCAACTCATTTAGTTACTAATTTTCATCAACCTAAAAGCACTTTATTGATGCTAGTCAATGCATTTGTAAATGGCAAATGGAAGGATGTTTATGAATATGCGCTCAATCATCAGTATCGCTTTTTGAGCTATGGAGATGGATGTTTATTAGAATGGAACGCTAATCAGTAGAAATTTCTTTCTAAACTTATTTCGACAATAATACGGTGCCTTGCTTTTTAATTCGCTTACCATTATTACAATAACCGTCAATAATCCAAACATAATTATCGGGTTGTAACTCAATATTTTTATAGGTGCCGTCCCATTTTTTATTCGGATCTGTTGTTTCAAAAACTAATTGTCCCCAACGATTAAATATTTTGAAGAATTCTAATTTTGAAATATTTGCATTTAGTAAACCAAAATTTCTATTACCAGCAATGTCACTTGAAGGATTAAATGCATTTGGCAAGTGAATATCTGTACATTCTGTTTTAACAATCACGGTATCAGTTCTTACACAACCAGTGGTATCGTTAGTTACCTTTAATACATAAAACTGAATATCTGTTGGTGTACAAGTTGGAGTTGGTGAGATTACATTGTCTAGGAATGTAGCTGGTGTCCAAAGATAAGAAAACTCGGTACCCATTGAATTTCGAGGACCGCCAAGCACTGTATATGCACCATCGGCTACGAAACGGTCGGGACCAGCATCGGCAGTAATTCTGCTAACACGAACCAATACCGAGGTATCATAGGCGCAACCACCTGAAGCAGTAAATTCAAGATGAACATTATATCGATAGTCTTCTTTAGGGTATACAAAAATGGAGGTAGTGTCGTAAGGAGCAACCGCATTGTATACGGGATCCCAAAGATTACTGTAAAGACCAGGTCCGTTTGCTACTAATAAGATAGTATCCCCTTGACAAATTAATGTATCATTGTTGATTTCAATTATTGGCTTAGGAAGCACTTAAATCAATTTGCAATCTACTTGCATGGTCGGTAATCCTTCGTCACTTGCAAAATACACATTGTACAAACCTGGTGCCGAATATGTTACTGGTGGAGGAGTTTGTAAAGATGAAGTTGATGGAGATGATGCTGAACAACTATTAAACTCCAAACGTGAAATTGAATTACTTGTATTATTACTTGTCCAAGAAAAAACATTATCTCGATCTCTTAAAAATCTTGTCAAATAACGCGGCGCACTAAAACCAGCAAAATTACCTAAATCAGACGCTGTAGGTATTGCTGATATACTTGCATTGAAAGTTAAGCCTGTCATCGAATTACCAGTTTCATTGGTAATATAACCGTAATAATTACCACAGTCTCTAATGATTGAAATATCACGTGGCCCATTTAATAAACCTCCAGGATTGCCTAAATCATTATCAACAACTGTGTTCAATAATGAGGTGCCAAAATCTAATCGACTTAATCTTTGAGACAATCTATTTATAACAAATAAATGCCAATTAGTGCCATCAAACACAGGCCACATACCTGTTGGAAAGGCTAAGCTTCCTGGATTTCCTAAATTAACAAGCGTTGGAACACTCGTAATTGATGGACCAAATTCTAAACGAATTAAATTACCAGTAAAGCCATTGTTTGTAAATGCGTACCAATTACCAGCTTCATTAAAAACGAATAAATCTTGAGGATTTAATAATAAACCTCCAATATTACCTAAATCAACTAAGGTGGGTACATTAGAAAGGCTATTCCCAAAATCAAAACGAACAAGATCTGAATTAGAAGCTGTGCTTCCTCCTGCTAAAAAACCATACCAATTACCTCCTGTATTCACAAGTTCAAAACCTTTAGAATTAACAGGAATACTTGCTGCAAAATCGCCTAAATTATTGGCTATTGGCACATTCGACAAATTGGTTCCAAAATCATATCGAATCACATTTCTAGGTGAATTTGAATTCACAACAAATACAAAATAATTATTACCATCCTTTCCCATCGCAATAGAAGAAGGTGAATTTAATCCTGTACCAGCGGCAATACTGCTACCTGTAGGAATATTATTCAGATATGCTGAACAAAATCCCCAATAGTACGAAGATGCATTTGTAACAGTTGTTGAAAGTTGTAATTCGTTTCCAACGCAAAGTGTATCTGGCCCCAAAATCAATTGAGAAAATACATTTTTAGTAATGAAAAGAGAACAAATTAAGAGGAATAATAGTTTTATACGTTTCATATTTGCCTTAAAAGTAACCGATTTAATTCGCTAATATAATAATTACCATCGAAATTGCTAAAAATATCTTTTTTAAATCTATTTCTTCAGCAATTTAGATTCATTTAAAAAGACTAGAATTTTTTCTGAAACGTTGGTGTGCTCTGACATATAGAAGTTTAGCTTACGTTTTATTTTTTGATAAAAATCATTCTCTTTAAAACCTTTTTTCAATCATTCAATT
>DAOOQH010000105.1:0-4046 GCA_035388625.1 Chitinophagaceae bacterium
TAGGTGTATTTAATGCATCTATGATATTATGTGCTTCAACTGCTACAGCCTCAGTTACTGCTTACGATTTAACAGCCAATGTGAATGATAATGTTTCTGTTACTATTAATTCTGGGGCAAACAATCTTGGCAATTTAAATGCTTGTTCAAATTTAAATGCATTCATCAACTGGAGTTCAACTGTAGGTGCTGTAACAAATTCGTTTTCTGTAACCGAACCAACTGATGTATTAACTTCTCAGTATAGTCCAACCTCAGGAACATTTATTTATGGCTATAGTAGTGGTGCTGTCAACGTTGGATTTAATTTTGATGGATTAGATAATACAACAGGCAGTCATAATATTATAAGCTACTATGACAATGTTGATTCAATTACCACTATTCCAACTCCAATACCAGTTACACTTACTAACTATCAACCAGCACCTGGTTATATTGAAGGAAGTTTTACTGGTATTGTGAGTGGCACATTATATCCTGTACGAACTATTACATGTAATTTTAGAGTAAAACGATAATTCAAATTGTTGTTGCTTAAATATAGAAAACAGACCGTCAATGTATGACGGTCTGTTTTTATTTTATCATCTAAAGGGTGAAGGATGGCAATGGAAAGCCCGCACCGCGAAGTAGAAAAATGAAATGAGGAACGAATGATATTTTTCATTTTCGGGGGAGGACTTGGAATGAACAGCCTGACCTGAAGCTGCCTCAGCGAAGGGCCCCCCCAATATATTTTATCAAATTAAACCCTGAATGAGTGATTTTGGAATTGGCTAAATCTCTAAAATTAGTTTTTAGTGTAAAGTATAATATTTAAGAATGGACTTATATTTGCACCCCATGTCAGAATTAAATATATACAACTCGCTCACACGTTTAAAAGAAAAGTTTGAACCCCTTCATGCGCCGAATGTTGGCCTCTATGTTTGTGGTCCAACTGTTTATAATGATGTTCATGTAGGAAATGTACGAACGTTTTCGTCTTTCGATATGATATATCGGTATTTGGTTTTTTGTGGATATAAAGTTCGTTATGTACGAAATATCACCGATGCGGGGCATTTAACCAATGAACGTGGTGAAGGTGTGAATCGAATGGAATCGCAAGCTAAACTTGAAAGTTTAGAACCCATGGAAATTGTTCAGAAGTATACTGTTGGATTTCATGAGATTTGCCAATTGTTTAATATGAAATCGCCAACGATTGAACCAACCGCAACGGGACATATTATTGAGCAAATTGAAATGATAGAAGTATTGATTGAAAAAGGCTTTGCTTATGAAATCAATGGCTCGGTTTATTTTGATGTAAAAGCGTATAACGAAAAATATAAATACGGCGAACTTTCAGGAAGAAATATTGATGAGTTGATTGCGGGTTATCGTGATTTAGATGGACAAGATGAAAAGAAAAACTCAATTGACTTTGCCCTTTGGAAGGCTGCCACACCTGCTCATATTATGCAATGGCGATCGCCTTGGGGTATGGGATTTCCGGGTTGGCATTTAGAGTGTTCGGTGATGAGTACAAAATATTTGGGACAAGAATTTGATATTCATGGTGGTGGAATGGATTTAAAATTTCCGCATCATGAATGTGAAATTGCACAAAATGTTGCTGCCTGCGGAACCGCACCTGTACGTTATTGGATGCATACTAATATGCTGAATTTTAATGGACAAAAAATGAGTAAATCATTAGGCAATTCGATACTACCTATTGAATTTATTACTGGCAATCATCCGTTACTTGATAAGGCTTATTCACCGATGGTATTGCGCTTTTTATTTTTACAATCACATTATTCATCTGAACTTGATATCAATATTAAAGGTTTGCAAGATGCAGAGAAAGGCTTGAAACGCCTGATGGATGCACGTTTGGCTAGTAGAGATTTACGAGGCACTGGCACTCAAGAATCAGAAATAGACCAACAAATTATGCAAGTTTGTGATGATTGTAAAATAAATATGGATGATGATTTTAATACGGCTAAAACGATAGCTTGCCTATTTGAATTATCAACCATTACAAATAGTATTAAAGATGGTAATATCAAATCTGAAAATATAATGCCTTCATCAATTACTTTAATGCAGAACACATTTGAAAATTATTTGATTGATGTATTTGGACTAAAACCTTTAACTGAAAATAATAATGGCAAAATGGATGATGTGATGCAAATGTTGATTGAGATTAGAAAAGACGCTAAAACTAAAAAAGATTTTGCCACCAGCGACCGTATCCGAAATGAATTACTTGAAAAAGGCATTCAATTAAAGGATGAAAAAGATGGCACCGTATCTTACTCCATTAATTAAAAAATTTATATCTAACAGATAAATTTACTTTATCAAACATATCAAACTTAAGCTCAAAACAAAATTATTACAATGCAATTCAGAATCGAAAAAGACACAATGGGTGAGGTTTTAGTACCTGCCAATGCAATTTATGGCGCACAAACTCAACGCTCGATAGACAATTTTAAAATCGCTCAGGATATTAATCAAATGCCTAAAGAAATTATTGAAGCATTTGCTTATTTGAAAAAAGCGGCTGCCATAACAAATTATGAAGCAAAAGTTTTATCGAAAGAGAAATGCGATTTGATTGGTAAAGTTTGTGATGAGATACTTGAAGGCAAACATGCCGATGCGTTTCCATTAGTGGTTTGGCAAACGGGCAGCGGTACTCAAAGTAATATGAATGTGAATGAGGTAATTGCTTATCGTGGACATGTGTTGACTGGTGGCAAACTAAAAGACAAGGAAAAATTTCTTCATCCAAATGATGATGTCAATAAAAGTCAAAGTAGTAATGATACCTTTCCAACTGCGATGCATATTGCAGCGTTTAAAATTTTAATTCATACCACCATTCCAGGTATCACAAAATTGAGAAATACCCTTGATAAAAAAAGTAAGAAATTTATGAAGGTGGTTAAAATTGGTCGTACACATTTTATGGATGCTACGCCTTTAACTGTGGGTCAAGAAATGAGTGGATATGTTTCACAATTAGATCATGGTTTACGTGCACTTAAATTTAGTTTAGGTCATTTAGGTGAACTTGCTTTAGGTGGCACTGCAGTGGGTACGGGTATTAATACACCAAAAGGTTATTCGAAAAATGTGGCGAAGCAAATTGCAAAACTTACTAAGCTTCCCTTTGTAACTGCCGACAATAAATTTGAAGCATTGGCGGCACACGACGCAATTGTTGAAGCGCATGGTGCATTAAAAACAATTGCGGTATCATTGATGAAAATTGCCAATGATATTCGAATGTTATCATCTGGTCCAAGAAGTGGTATTGGTGAATTATATATTCCAGATAATGAACCGGGTAGTTCAATTATGCCGGGCAAAGTAAATCCAACTCAATGTGAAGCTTTAACTATGATAGCTGCTCAAGTGATGGGTAATGATGTGGCCATTGGCATTGGTGGAAGCATGGGTCATTTTGAATTGAATGTATTTAAACCAATGATGATTTATAATTTTTTACATAGTGCGAGATTAATAGGAGATGGTTGTGTTTCGTTCAACGATAAATGCGCCGAAGGTATTGAACCTATTAAAGCAAATATTAAAAAACATGTCGATAATTCGTTGATGTTAGTCACTGCTTTGAACACAAAAATTGGATATTATAAAGCCGCTGAAATTGCACAAAAAGCACATAAAGAAGGAACTACATTAAAAGGCATGGCAGTCAAATTAGGTTATGTAACCGAAAAAGAATTTGATGAGTGGGTGAAACCTGAAAATATGGTGGGTGAGATTTAATTTCATCTAATCATAACTATTGAAACTAGTTCAAAATTATATCTTGTGTATTCCTTGTGTAGAAGCGATTTATCTTGTTTCTATAACTTTTAAATTTGTGATTTAAAATACATTGTCTTTTTAACCTTCTTATCAAACTCGACATTTTTTTTATATCAATTCATTCTTCATATCAATCGTGATTCAGATAAAATAATATTAGAATCACAGATTTAATGGATTACACAGATGACACGGATGAATAC
>DAOOQH010000105.1:4146-11626 GCA_035388625.1 Chitinophagaceae bacterium
AAAATAAAAAATACTCTTCGAATCAAAATCAGTGAAATCAGTGGAATCCATATCAATCGTGATTCTGATAAAATAATATTAGAATCATAGATTTAAAAGATTACACAAATGAAAGCAAAATAAAAAATACTCGTGAATCAAAATCAGTGAAATCAGTGGAATCCATATCATTCGTGATTCCGATAAAATAATATTAGAATCACAGATTTAAAGGACTACACAGATGACACGGATGAATACAAAATAAAAAATACTCTTCGAATCAAAATCAGTGAAATCAGTGGAATCCATATCATCCGTGATTCAGATAAAATAATATTAGAATCACAGATTTAAAGTATCACACAGATGACTAAGATGAATACAAAATAAAAAATACTCTTCGCATCAAAATCAGTGAAATCAGTGGAATCCATATCATCCGTGATTCAGATAAAATAATATTAGAATCACAGATTTAAAGGATTACACAGATGAAAGCAAAATAAAAAATACCGTGAATCAAAATCCAAGTAATACCTTCTATAAATATAATTTAATCTATCACTTCATGGTCCCGACGCTGGCGGTCGGGATTGCCGACATACATTGCACTTCAACAGTTTTAGATGGACTAAATTTAATGTATCATCGGTATAAAATTTAGGTCTATAGGCTATTCAGCAAATTATGACAGATAAATGACATGATTGGCTACCTTCGATTGCATGATGAGAATAACTTTGTTTTATGAAAAACTATATTCCATCTAAGAAGATTTTATCCTGTTGCTCGCTACTTATATTTAATCTCATGAGTAGTCTTTTCGCCAACTCACAAGTATCGCTCAATTGGGCTCAAAATTTATTTCCAACACCACTTTACTCTTATACTGGACGGTCTATTATAACAGATGAAATGGGAAATATTTATTCATGTGGTGCGTTTGCAGGAACTGCAGATATGGATCCTGGATCTGGCATTTTTAATTTAACTACTGCAGGTTTTTCAGATATTTATATTCGTAAACAAAACCCTTCAGGTGAATTAATATGGGCAAAAAGAATTGGTGGAAGTCAGAACGACTTGCCTTCTAGCTTATGTATGGATGAACATCAAGGTATTTATGTGACTGGTTTATTTACCAATAATGTAGACTTTGACCCTGGAGCTGGAACAGCCAATTTGAGTACGGGTAGTGTAGCCAATGCCGATATCTTTGTTTTAAAATTAGATAGTGCTGGAAATTATATATGGTCATGTGGAATGGGATCTACCACATTTCAAGATTATGGCACCTGTATTACAAGTGATCTTCATGGTCATGTTTTAGTAACTGGGTATTTTAGACAATCGGTTGATTTTGATCCGGGCCCCAATGTATTTACGCTAACCTCAAATGGAAGTCCAAATGTTTTTGTATTGGCACTTGATTCATCTAAAAATTTTCAATGGGCATATGCCAATCTCACCACAGCAAATACGATGTCGCCCATGGTGATTACAAATCACTTACAAGAAATTTATGTAGCAGGCTCATTTTCGGGCAGCTCTGATTTTGATCCTGGTGCTGGTAGTGCTGTATTAACCTCCGCGGGTAATGATGATTTATTTTTTCAGAAGCTCAATTCTTCTGGGCAATTAATTTGGGCGAAGTCAATTGGCGGTACAGGCAATGATAATTTAGGAGATATTCGCGTTGATTCAATTGGCAGTATATATGCAAGTGGTTCATTTAAAGGAAGTATGGATGCCGACCCTAATAGTTCAACAACCATACTAACAAGTAATGGCAATGGCGATGTGTTTGTTTTAAAATGGGATGCAAACGCCAATCTGATATTTGCTAAATCATTTGGAGGTAGTTCAGAAGATAGAACAAATGGTATATATATTGATTCAAGTAAAAATATTTTTCTCACTGGTTATTTTATGGGCAATATGGATTTGGATCCCGGATCGAATATTGTAAGTGTAAGTTCAAACGGATTAACCGACGCATTTGTGAGTAAACTAAGTGCCAATGGTCATTATGTTTGGGGTAGAACTTTCGGCGCTTATGATTTTGATTATGGCTATGCAATAACGGGAGATGATTCGGGCCATGTATTTGGATTAGGCGTTTATAGAGGTAATACTGATTTAGATCCTGATATCACATCCTATTGCCCAGACACAAATCAATCGACCTATCTATTTAAATGGGATCAATGCTTTGTAGATACCCAAGTGAATATAAGTGGCACAACACTAACAGCAAGTATGACAGGCGCATCGTATCAATGGCTCAATTGCTTGGGACCAACCTATACAATTATTCCTGGTGCAACCAATCAAAGCTATACACCCAGTAGCGGTGGTGATTTCGCTTTACAAATTTCGCAAGGCAATTGTATTGATACAAGTTCATGCATAAAACTTGGAGCCGTTGGTGTTGAGACATTATCTATTAAGAACACCATAAATATTTATCCCAATCCAAGTGATGACTATATTGAAATTTCTGGTGTTTCAAATGGTCAACTTTTATTAAGTGAAGTTTCAGGTAGAGTGTATATCAAACATAAGATTGAAACTACACCCTCCAAATTATTCATTCGAGATTTACCAAGTGGAATGTATATTATGGTAATAAAAAGCGATACAACTCAAACAATGATGAAACTGATTAAAAAATAAACAGATTATAGTTTCGTTTAGATCGCAGTATTTTCTGCAAATCTTAAACTTTCAATTTGGTAAAAAATTTAAAATATTTCATAAATCACATTGATCTATTTAGACAGTTTTCATAACAAAATTTGGTCAATCACCAAATCACAATGGCATTATATCTCCTTTGCAAATTGCAAATGATTGATGGCAACACGCAATTCGCTATAAGAGAACTCATCATTTAATAATTGTTTCAACGCGGACATTGATTTCTCTTTTGAATTCGAATAAGCATGTTTTATTTTTAAGACTTGCTCAATACTTAAGAATCTTGCGACTTCTAATTCGCCCGTTTTTACGAAACCTACCAAATGACCCTCGATTGTGGAATTAGCCATTCCTCTAATTTTTGCAATTTCTTCAATCGTTTTGCCTGATACAAAATAAGCCAAACTCTCTTTCGAACTTCCACCCTTCTCAACTTTTTTTATTTTGACAGGTTCTATTGTTTTACTCAGCTTATCTTCTTGCTCACAAATCATTTCATCATTCAAACTGCAATCTTGAAGTTCATTAATTTTTTGCCAGCATCTACTTTCAATCAATTGAATCAGTGTTATATATTTTTTTAACTTGCTCTTTGTTTCTAATGTCTTGATATATTGCGACAAAGGTTTCACGATCTCCTCAAATAAGGATTTCACAAAATAATCGACGCCTTTCTTTACCCGACTTTTCAATTGAGTTGTGTCTTTATTCATCACAATTTCTTGCAGAATAGTATTTAATTGTGCAATAAATTTATCGGCAATGGCTCTCTGCTCTCTTGTTCTTTCAATCAATTTTCGTGTTAGTATAATTGCTTCTGTTTGTTCGGGAATATTTTTTGTGAGCAAGGTAGCTTCTTCCAATTCGTACATATGATCGAGTATTTTATCCCACTTAAAAAGTGAGATCAATTTTTCAGTCTCATATCTAAATTGTTCTTGTTTTAATTGTTGTTTTAAAACCGGCTCCTTCATTTCATGTTGAGTAAATGCTATAATTCGCTCTTCGGTATAGATTGCATGTTCTGTAATTCTTGAATGCAATACAATGCCATCTAAGGAAGTGCATCTACTTAAAGCAACATAAACCTGTCCAGGTGCAAATGAATGTCCCGCATCAATAATTGCTTTTTCAAAAGTGAGTCCTTGACTTTTATGAATGGTAATTGCCCAAGCCAATCGCAGTGGCACTTGAATAAATTCACCAATCACTTTTTCATCAATACTATTTGTATCTTTATTAAGTGCATAATTTACATTCTCCCATGTTTCAGTATTCACTAAAAACTCTTCATTATTTTCAGGAAATCGAACATAGATTTCATCGTCGATAATTTTTGAAATCACCACAATTTTCCCATTGTAATAACGCTTTTCAATACTTGAATCATTTTTGATAAACATAACTTGGGCTCCTTCTTTTAGCTGAAGTACTAAATCGGTTGGCAATTGTTTATCGCCAAAATCACCTTTTACTTCGCCTTTGAAAACATGCATGGTTGAAGGAAGCTTTTTTAATTCCTCAGAATTGATGATGTCTGCTTTATGATTATGAGTAGTGAGTGTGATATAGTTTTTATCCTTACCAACAAAATTTGGATCATATCGCTGATTGAGCAAATGAAAATCAGGTTCTTCTAATTCGTTGTGACGAAGCTTATTGAGTAAATCGATGAAACTTTGTTCATTCTGACGATAGATTTTTTTCAATTCGATATACACCAATGGCGCATTTTCGAGCACTTTAGCATCAAAAAAGAAGGGACTTGTATAATATCGATCGAGTAACCTCTTTTCATTGTCTTTGACAACGGGCGGTAATTGAAACAGATCACCAATAAATAATACTTGAATACCACCGAATGGATGATGATTCTTTCGAAATACTTTTAGTATTGTATCAATTGCATCGAGGGTATCACTACGCAACATACTCACTTCATCAATAATAAGAAGCTCTAGCTCTTCAATGAGTTTACGTTTTGTTCCATTTAATTTCAAATTTTTGAAGAGGGCATTTTTATCCACAATCCCATCGTTCATTCCAAAACCTGTTTGTGCGTTAGGTAAATATGGACCAAAAGGCAATTGAAAAAATGAATGCATGGTTACACCCCCGGCATTGATTGCGGCAACACCGGTAGGTGCGACAATGACTAAATTTTTACGACAATTATTCTTGACATACTTCAAAAAAGTTGTTTTACCAGTACCGGCCTTACCGGTTAAATAAAGTGAACAATTGGTATGTGATACAAAATCATAAGCGAGTTTGAAATTAATATTACTAGTATCTAGATTCATTTTTTCTCATTCTATAATAGGCCATTTTATCATTTAATTGACGAGCACCTACTATGTTAATTCAAGCCGTGAAATTAAAACATCTGTGGTAATAAATTCACAATTTGATATACTATTGAAAACCACCCCAATCATTATTTTGGTTGAAAGAGATAACATGAAAAACATGAGATTCTGATCTCAACACCCAACTTTAATTTTTATCATATGATTTACTAATGTACTGATACTTTCTTATCAAGTAATAATAATTCGTTCACTTGTACCTCAGTGATATAGCGTTTAATACCACTTGAATCAGTATAGTCACGGTGCATCAGTTTCCCTTCAATCGCTATTTCACTCCCTTTTACTAAAAACTGTTCGCAAAGTTCAGCCACTTTGCCCCATGCTACTAAATTATGCCATTGAGTCTCTTCAATTTTTTCACCCTTTGTATTTTTGTAAGTTTCATTTGTTGCTAGACTAAAAATCGCCATTTTTTTTCCGCTTTCAAGATTTTTAATTTCTGGTGCATTGCCTAAACGTCCTATAAGCTGCACTTTGTTTTTTAATGCGTACATATTAATTTGGTTTTATGTCTTGATAGGTTACAAGACTTGGTTATTTAATTTACTTATTTCGATCTAACCAAACCAAGTCTATTCAATGAAATGAACTAGTATATTTCGAATTTAATATTATTGACTTGGTTAGATGCTGCAAATATGAGATACCTCGAATATCTAATGCGTAAATTAATCGTTTACATATGAATGTAATTATTTGTAAACGTTTGTTGTCGGATAAATTACAAGCAAAGAATAAAATCTTGGATCAATCTAAAAAAGATCGTTGAAATACATACCCTTCATTCTGCTTTGAATATTGAAGCTAAGTTTATACATTTGATTAGTACTAATACCTTTACGAATTTTCTAACCTAAATTCTGCCTATTCAATATGGAACTTTCAATTAAACTTTTAATTTATACTCATGCATTCTTTGGAGGTATTGGATTAGTATCTGGCTTGATGAGCATATTTGTAAAAAAAGGCGGATTCAATCATAAAAAAGCCGGTAAAGTTTTTTCGTATTCAATGGTTATAAGTGCACTCATATCTCTTGTCATTGCTATTCTTCCCAATCATGAAAACACCTTTTTGTTTTTGATTGGCGTATTTACTATTTACTTGGTGTTAGCTGGAAATAGAGCATTGACACTAAAAAATGCTTCAAAGCTAAAAGCTGATTGGATAGACAAAACTATTTCTGCCCTTATGTTATTCGCTTCTTTGATTATGATCGTGATTGGCATCATAGGTCTCATTCGACATAACAATAGTGCCATTTTATTTATTTTCTTTGGAGGCTTTGGCGCATTTTTATCACTCAATGATTTTTATATCTTTAAAACATTTAAACAAAAGAAAAATGCTTGGCTCATGAATCATTATGGCAGAATGATAGGTGCATTGATTGCCTCAATTACAGCTTTTTTAGTTGCTGCTCTAAATATTGGAACCCTCACGATTTGGATATCTCCAACCATATTAGGTACTGCCTATATAATTTATTGGAACCAAAAATTAAATAAGAAATCTAAACCCGAAACATTGAAAAGTTAATTTACCAAGAACGATTTTATACCTTAATAAACTCAAACATTCAATGTGTAACAGAATCATACAAACTGTAACGAATCATGAAACTTCGAATACTCAATTTAATGATTTTACTCAGCTCATTTTTTGGTTATTTAGAATGGGGTAAAAATCAAAAACTTTTTTTATTTCAAGCAGAATACGATGTATTCAAAAAAATATTTTCAGATCTCAATTCTGTTCTTCATCCATTGATCATTTTACCGTTGATCGCACAATTAATTTTATTGGTTACTTTGTTTCAAAAATATCCAAGTATTAAACTCATATGGATAGGAATTATTGGACTAGCCATTTTATTTCTATTCATGTTTTTTGTAGGTTGTATTAGTATGAACCTAAAGATCGTATTGTCAACCCTCCCCTTCATTATTTTATCGTTGATATTTATATTTCGAAAAAGAATATTAGCATGATTTACAATTTCTTTTGAATTTTGAAATAATGGATATTTTTTGTTGAAGCTATTCCCGCTATCCGCTTTTACTCCTCGCTTCGTCGTTCCTCCTCGCTGTGGGGTAATCGCTGCTATCGGGGCTAACCTACTAAGTTTAATTCGTATCGGTTGAAAGTCTTTACCTACCGAAACAGTAAAGGCTTATCTTTTTTAACTAATTCTACTGAGTAGCTAAAAGTACCAAAATAAAACTTCGAAGCGATAGACGCATCGAAGAACTTAGAATAAGAAGTAAGGACTTTTATTTATATACGGCACAGGTTACAAACCTGCGCCAGCCTCTGTTTAATTTAAACTTGAGCTTGCAGAGAAGAAACTCCGTTATGAATTCAATCAACTAATCCCGAAGGGATTAAATGTTTATAGAATTTATTTCATTAAAGGATCCGACCCA
>DAOOQH010000106.1:0-11607 GCA_035388625.1 Chitinophagaceae bacterium
GTAAGAGGGTAAGTTGTTTATCCCAGATTTGATTTAGACCTGAATAATAATTTCTCTTATGCTTTCTTAGGTTTTTCGAATTTGTCGCTCAATTATGCTTTAAAGAATTAAGGAATACTCCATATGGTTGTTCATTGAACTTTTATAATAATACAAAAGATGCTAAAGAAATTTTCGATTTTTTAGCAGATAATACATTCGTGGAATATAGTTTATTTTGTTTGAAAATAGTAAAAGTGGTTTAGATGCTCTTGCTGTGATTACGACTTCTTATTCAAAAGATTCAGAAAAAATTGGTTCAAAAGTTGCAACATCTATTGCTTCTTAAAATTATGACTATTTTGAGTTAGCCAAAATTATACCAGATTAAGAATTTATGTTGTTTACAAAGGACCTTCTTCTGATGATAAAAGCATTATCAACAAATTTTAGATATCATTCAAAAATGCATTATTTTACATACATGAAAAAGGTATCGATGATCTGCTACAATAATAATTTTAATCTGTATCTGATACTTTTTATACTTCTTTTAATTTCTTCTTGTAAATCAAAACGAAATTGGGCTCTCCAAAGAAATGATTATTTATTTACTCAAAAAATAGACACCATATATAGAGAAATGAATGAGCTTGCTATAAATAAGAGCGGGAATATTGAAATTTATCTTGATTCATTTATATCTCAAATTCAGTCATTACCAGTTTTTGATAGAAGAGTTAGTCCTTTCTTTTTTATTGTGCAACTTGATAAAAAAGACACAACAGAAGTCAGTATAAATGCGACAAATTCTTATATTGAATTAGATACTGTTCTAGCAAAAAATAGGTTAGGAAATTATAGCGGAGTGCTCACTTATAAGGGAGTACAATTTTTAATCATTTACCAAAACTGGGAAAGTGAAAATAGTACCCAAATAACTAATTCTAGGGAAAACTTATTCTATTTCACAGGTAATAGAATAAATTTTAAGTATTGTTTATTTCTATCTAAAGATCTTAATAGAATATTACATAACCTTCATACTTGGTGGTTTATAAAAACGTATTTTGTTAAAAGTCAAGTTCTCTTTTTTAAGTCGAGTTACTACTTTGAATAAAACAAGCAATATGTTTAATTTAAAAAATTATTTTATTGGGATTCACTTTTCATTGTCAGCCTTGTGATTTTAGAAAAATACTCTTATTTCAAATCTTTTTCGTAACCCAAGTTTCTCATAATCATTTCCAATTCACGATTTTCTTCAGGCTTATAATCTTCATTTAAATTAATCCCATTCAATTTTGCAACCGATTGATAATAGGCAGCTGTAATTGGATTTTTCAGTTCCTTTAAAATTGAATAGCAATTATTTTCAAGTTGTCTGTTTATCAATTTCACTAATAATCTACCTTGTGTGATATTCAATGAACTGAGTTTATCCTCAAAGTTTACCTTGATCTCCTTCTCTTTCGAACGAATATATTTACGTCTATTTTTTTTCGACATATCATTTGTCGAGGTCTCAATTTCATTAAACATACTTACCGCTGCATCAACATAAGGCAAAATCATTTTAATATAATGCTTCATTTGATTATAACGATAGCGTGTGGTGTCGTTTGTAAATAAACGCGTACTAACAACAACAGCTTCATTCAATTGAATTTGCTCTTCTGGTGGTTTTGATTGAGCATCCTTCGATATGGTTGGAAACATCTGCTGCCCATTCATTTCAATACATACAAAAAAGAATAAAAATACAAGACTTAATTTCATGAACAGAAAATTTATAATTGGTAAAATTAACACATCGAATTTTATTAAAAGTTAATTATTCCCTACTGTGTTGTAAGTTTGCCAGCTTATGGCTAAACAAGAAGAAGTACAATATATTGACCTGAATAATCAAACAAAAATAGCCTATATCGATTGTGGCGAGAATAAAAAAGAGACGCTAATATTTATTCATGGTTTAGCAAATTACCTTTGGGTTTGGAAGTGGAATATCGCATCTCTTCAAGAAAAATATCGTTGCATTGCTATTGATTTACCTGGCAATGGATTTTCATCTCGTGGTGATTATCCTTATTCAATTGAATATTTTACAGATACTGTCCATCAATTTATTGATGCTTTAAATCTAAAACAAGTCAGTCTTGTTGGGCATTCAATGGGTGGACAAATTGCCTTACAATTTGCATTAAAGTATGGGTCAACAATAAATAAATTAATCTTATCTGCACCTGCTGGATTTGAATATTATTCGCCCCATGATGCAACTTTGTTTAAAGCAGCCATATCATTTGGAAATTTTTTGGCAATGGATGAAACCCATATCAGCCAATCGATTAATTCATCATTTTATCGGCACGAAAAAATAGCCAGTGAAATTATAAGCGACTTGAATAGTATTATTCAATCTAACGATCGAATACTGTATCGCAAAATGCTTGAACTCTGCATTGATTCTATGTTAGACAAACAAGTATTCAAACATCTTAAAGAAATAAATAATAAAACCCTTGTCTTCTTTGGCGAAAATGATCAGCTCATTCCAAACCGTTTTTTACATCCTGTTACAACAAAAGAAATTGCCGAAAAAGGTGCTAAACAAATGAAACATGCGGAGGTAATGACCTTTAAAAATACAGGTCATTTTGTGCATATCGAACAAGCTGAACTTGTAAACTCAAAAATTGTACAATTTATGGGAGCTGAATAAGTTTTCTGGCACGGTTCTCTCTACATGTCTGAATGAAGCAATTTTCAGTTGAAATTCATAGTTTAAAAATCATATTTCATCGTAAAAGCCTCATTTGTTTAAACTTGTTTCTTTAATTTACGTGCAGTATGAAAACACTATTTCAATTATTCATTCTTGTATTCCTTTCAAATTTAATATCAAAGGCACAATCTGATCGTACCCTTATTACGGCTGAAATGAAAGAAAATATAATTCTTTACAATTCAAAAATTAATGAAGTAATTGAACGAAACACGTTGAATGGATTTAAAATTATTAAAGAAGAAAAACTGCCTATCCGAAGTGATATTGATATGGTGGTGATTTTACCTTTATATGCTGGAGATTGGTATCATTTTAGTTTTGTTGGCGATCCAAGTGCACAGAAAATCAAAGCCACTCTTTTTTTAGAAGGCTTTGGTGATTTGGTACAGGATAGAATTATTGTTCGAAGAGAAAATGAATTTTGGACCGAGTTCTCTTTCCTTTGCCCACAGTCAGGGAATTACGAACTTACATTATATCAGAAGTCTGATATCAGTCGCCCGCTATCTTATTTAACGGTGTTTAAAAAAGAAGACCTTATTGAAACTAGAACTGAATAATCTTGTATTACAAAATGTAAAGCTTCTTTTGTAAGAGGCTCATTTGATTTAATATTTTTTGAATTTAAATTGACACGTTACATCGCCCATCCTAATAATAACCAACCAATTACAAGAAGTGGTGCAGGAATTTTTGAAAACATTAAAAGACTAAAAGTTATCAATACCACAACCACATTTGACCATTCAAACTGAATCGAATTAAATAAAATAAATCCTGAGGCCCACATAATGCCTACCACAACAGCATGTATACCTTCTAAAGCCCGAAAAATAATGGTATGCTTTTTTAAATTTTGATAGATTGGGAAAAAGAAAAACAATAATAAAACGGATGGTAAAAATACCGCCACTGTTGCAATTGCACTGCCTAATAAATGACCATTCCATCCAAAACTACTCATACTTAAACCTCCAACATATGAACAAATTGAAAATACTGGACCAGGAATTGCATTCACCATTCCCGCACCGGTTAAAAATTGAGCAGGCGTTAAATAGGCCCCAATTTTTAAATGTTCAGGACGAACAATAAATTGCTCATACATCATCGGCATCAAAGCATGACCACCACCAAATACAAAACTTCCAAATCGATAAAAATTTTCAAATAAATTAAATGCTCTTGCATAATGCCAATTCTGAATTCTAGCTAATTCAGAAATTACACCAGCTAAAACAAACACAATCACAAACCACCAAATATTTACCCATTTAATTGGCTTCTTTTGCAATTGCATATCAGGGATACGTTTATTACTAAAATTAGTGATAATACCTCCTCCAATGATAAGAATTGGAAAAATAACAGGTGAACGAAACAGTATAGTGATTATAAAGGCACCCACCATAATGATATAAGTAGCAGGATGATTCACTGAAATTCGCATCGATTTAAAAGCTGCAAATGCCAAAAATCCCACCGCCATTGGCTGAATAAATTTGAATAAATTCGTTTGAATATCTTTCACATCAAAATACTGTATTAAAAATGAAAGCCCAGTCATCATAATGGTTGCAGGCAATATCCAAATGAGTAAAGTAATTAATGCCAATGAAACGCCGCCTCTTTTATATCCAATTAAAGTGATAGTTTGAGTAGATGATGGACCAGGCAAAATTTGACAAAAAGACATAAAATCAACTAACTCCTCATTTGTGACATCCTTTCTCTTTTCAACAAAAGTCTTTATCATCATACCCATATGACCTTGTGGTCCGCCAAAAGCCGATAAAGAATATTTCAATACTTCTTTTAAAAATGGAATATGTCTGTAAATACTCACTTTGAGGATAAAGATAGTTCATAGAAACTATGTGCGCAATGTCATTTTATAAAACGCTTTTTTATGAATGAACTATTCATTTGTCATGATCTAGCTTATTCATTTAAAAAGCAGCATCAATTTTTTTCAAGCCTACACGTAAAGTTCGTATTCTATAAAAATCTGGATTGTCATATCCACCAGCGCAAGTTGAGACACAAGGCGAATATCCACTTATTGCGTATGTAATTAACACCTCATCTTCTGGATTGATAAACTGAGGATGTAATGTAACCCCAAATGTAACTGGGGTGTTTCCTCCTAAATTATCTTCAATTGTATGAAGCAATTGATAATTTAAAAAAGGGCCATATAAATAAGCAGAAGTTTGCGAGTAAATTTCCATTCCCTTATTACATGCCTTGCCTGATGCTTGCGTTAAAAAAACATATTTATTTTTTATTTTTCGAATTGAAAAGTTTTCACCAGGCACCATAGCAATAGGTGTAGCACCTGAAGCAGGATCCACCCATTCATCATTCACATTTGAATAATACTGCCATTTATCATGTAAGCTATTCATTGGAAATCTTGCCACATACATATTATTGTCGCTATTAACACTCGGGTTAAACAATCCATAGGCATAACAAAATCCCTTGGCATGATCTAAAAATACGGTGTAGCCATAATTAGTGCTATTAAACAAAAACGAATCCACTCTTAAATAAGTTAAATCTGGGTAATGAAACTTGGCCACATAAGTTCTTGTATTTTGCAAACCACCCATTTTTTTAGCAAACACAAAAACAGTATCAACATATTGATATGCATGTAAAGGCGTAAACCATTTTCCCGATTCATTAATTGGAATAAAATCGTTGCTTCCAATATTTAAAAGGGTCATATTAAAACTTGCATCCGACATCATCGCTGCATTGTGCACTTCAGTATTGCATGAAATTTGATTAACAGAACTCATATAGTCGTTCAAATGTGAATTACCAAATAACCAAATTGTTCTTCCATCTGATAAGGTAAGCGAAGTAGTTCCTTCGCCTGCTGTGATGCCAGATGTTAATCTAAAATAATTTAGAAAAGTTGAATCTATTCTTGATTGAGGCAATGAAATAGTGGGCGGAATTCTCCCTTTCAAACATGAGCCTAAAGTAAAAGCAGAGGCCAAAAGAAATAAAAATTGAATACTTTTTTTCATGTTGTAAAATAAATAAAAATTGAAATTACGTATTTTTCCTTTCTTTGCACCAATGAATATTAGAGACGCAAAAAAGCAATTCGACACTTTGTGTTCAACCCATTTCAGTAAAAGTGAAGGAGATGAGATTTTTAGTAGAATTGTTGAACATCTAACTTCAAAATCTAGGCTTGAAATAAAACTTAATAAAGATATTGAAGTAGAAGATCATTTGTTTTTAAATATAACTTCAGAACTTCAAACTAATAAACCTATTCAATATGTATTAGGATACGAATGGTTTTACAATTTAAAATTAATGGTAACGGAGGCTGTACTCATTCCTCGTCCCGAAACCGAAGAATTAGTTCGATGGATAATAGATACACTCAAAGAAAATAAAATTCATAACCCTTCAATATTAGATATAGGATGTGGAAGCGGTTGTATTCCAATTGCTTTAAAAAAAGAATTGAATGAGTTATCAGTTACAGCAATAGACATTAGCGAATCAGCCTTAAACATAGCGAAAAAAAATGCGGATCTCTATCAACTTAAAATTGAATTTCTACAATCTGACATTTTAAATCCAGGTTTAATCTTTGACAAAAAATTTGATATCATTGTTAGTAACCCTCCATATATTACCTCACATGAGCGTTTAGAAATGGATGAAAGAGTGCTTTCGTTCGAACCTAATATTGCATTGTTTGTAACCAATACAGATCCATTCCAATTCTACAAAGCGATTCTTCATTACTCTGAAAAAAATTTAAATTCAAATGGAATTATTTTTTTAGAGCTCAATTCGCAATTTGCTCATGAAACTGAATCACTTTTCAAGATGGCTGGTTATAAAACAACTCTTCGAAAAGATATATATGATAATTTACGTATGCTAATGGCTTCTAAAAATTAGACCTACCAGATGTTAAACTGATAGGTCTAATGATAATGAATTCAGTTTTCTACTTCTTTGCCCTTACTTTATAATTACTATTTTTTGTGTCCTTTTGCATGTACTTAATCTCATCACTAGCCATCGACTCAACATTATCTAATTTTTGATCATATTCTGCATTGATGATGGTTGCTTTCTGAACACTTGGTGCATTTTGAATAGATTGTGGTTTAGACTTCATATAAACCTCATTCTTTTTCACAATTTTTTTAGCTTCTTCATACCGACCATTATCAACCTCTTTCATTGCAAGTTCAAGTGTTTCATTTGATTCATATATAGCAACTTGTGTGGCAACCCACTCACTAAAATGGCTATTGTATAAATTTTCATTGGTTGTATATTCATTCTTATTTACTAGATTGATACTTTTTGTCCTTTCTTCTGTTGCATCATAATAAGAAAGAGAAGTATTGAAATTAACTGTAGTATTTTTTCCAGACTGAACAGTATATTTTATTAAAACACCTTTTGTTTCTTCTGAAAAAATATCGTGGAATTGTATACTTAAAACACGTCCCGATTGTTCGAATCTATGTCCATAAACTTTGTCAACATTCACATATTCAGGAAGAGTAATTTTCAATTCTGCATTTTGCGCAATTACTTGAGACAATCCATGAAGTTCTTTTTCAAATAAGCTGGCAATATGTTCGGCATGATCAATAAAATAGTAATTCCCATTGCCCGATTCAGCCATCGCAGTCATAAGATCTTCATTGTAATCTCTGCCTACTCCAAAAGTAGAAATTGAAATTCCATCTACTCGACTTTTACTTCTTATAATTCTTTCAATTTGTTTCATATCGGTGATACCTTCATTGGCTAAACCATCACTCATTAATAAAACACGATTGATATAATTTGATTGATAATGTCGTTTTACTTGAGCGTAACCTTCTAAGGCACCACCCATTAAATTTGTACCCCCACGATCAGTAATTTGATCAATTTTATTTTTGATCAGTTGCTTATTATTCACCGTTATAGATGATTGCAACACATCAACTGTACCATCATAAATTACAATTGACAAATAATCATCAGGACGCATTTGATCTACAATATGTTTAGCAGCTAATTTTGCATTACGAATTTTATCACCAGCCATAGACCCACTTCTATCAATTACAACCGATAAATTTAATGGCGTATACTTTTCGCTATTTCCTGAATATTTACTTGAAACTAATTCAGCATAAAAATGCCCCTGTCTATGATTTCTAGTATAATAATCATTTTCAAAGGAGGTTGATAAACTTATATTACCTCTTTGTTGCGTGCTCTTTGAATTTGAATTGAAAATCGATTGATCATCATTGGCAAGGTTTGATGGATGATGATTTGGTTTAAAAAATGATGATAATGTGAGTACTGAAATAATGCCTAATACGGCTAGTGTAAAAATAACTGAATGCTGTTTCATAATGTGAAAATTTAAATTGTGAAAATTGACCGCTTTGATGCACTCATTTTCTAAATTCCACACTGATACAAAAAAATATAAAAATTAAATTCTAAAATATGTCAAAAACATATTTTAGAATTTCAAAAGCTAAGCATACATTTCTGCCTTCAATTCATGAACTCGTTCATTTTCAAGATATTCTTCATAATTACAAATTCGATCAATGATACCATTTGGAGTAAGTTCAATGATTCGATTGCAAACAGAATTTGCAAAAGCTAAGTCATGTGTTGACATTAAAATAATTCCAGGAAAATCTAAAGCACCATTATTGAATGCAGTAATACTTTCAAGATCGAGGTGATTTGTAGGCTCATCTAAAATAATACAATTCGGATTTTGAAGCATCATTTTACTCAACATACAACGCACTTTTTCGCCACCACTTAAAACTGAAGTTTTCTTATTTAACTCTTCACCGTTAAACAACATCTTACCAAAAAATCCTCTTAAAAAATCTTCGTCGGCATCTTTTACTGTATCAGGAACAAATTGACGAAGCCAATCCATTAAGTTGTAATTACTTTGAAAAAACTGATGATTATTATTTGGTAGATAAGCCTTTGTAATGGTTGTACCCCACTCAAATATGCCTGTATCAGCTTTTGATTCACCACAAATAATATCAAAAAAAGCATGAACAGCTAATTGATTTTTACTTACGAATAAAATTTTATCCGTACGCTGAATATCAAAACTTACATCAGAAAACAATGTAACGCCATCTAAAGAAGCCGAAAGCTTCTCAACTTTTAAAATATCATTTCCAACTTGTCTGTCTGGCTTGAAAATAATACCTGGGTATCTTCTATTACTTGGTTTAATATCTTCAATCACCAATTTTTCTAATGCTTTTTTACGAGAAGTAGCTTGTTTACTCTTACTTGCATTGGCACTAAATCGGGCAATAAAATCCAATAAATCCTTGCGCTTTTCTTCATTCTTTTTATTCTTATCACTTAATTGTCGTGCTGCCAATTGGCTACTTTCATACCAGAAAGTATAGTTACCTGTGTAGATATTAATTTTACTTCGATCTACATCGGCTACATGAGTACAAACGGTATCCAAAAAGTGACGATCATGACTTACAACAATGGCAGTGTTTTCATAATCGGCTAAAAAATTCTCGAGCCATCGAATGGTCTCAATATCTAAATCATTTGTAGGCTCATCAAGTAATAATATATCTGGGTTTCCAAAAAGTGATTGTGCTAATAATACACGAACCTTTTGCGTACCATTCAAATCTTGCATCAGGGTTTGATGAAACTCATCTGTTATGCCTAAATCAGAAAGCAATTGAGCAGCATCACTTTCAGCTGTATACCCACCCATTTCTCCATATTCGGCTTCTAGTTCACCGGCCTTAATTCCATCTGACTCTGAAAAATCTTCCTTCATATACAAGGCGTCTTTTTGTTGTTGAATATCCCACATTTTCTTATTACCCATCAAGACAGTATTCAATACAGTAAAATCATTGAACTCGAAATGGTTTTGCTTCAACATACTTAATCGTTCACCGGGAGAGATACTCACATTTCCTTTGTTGGGCTCAATTTCGCCACTTAAAATTTTTAGAAAAGTACTTTTACCAGCACCATTGGCGCCAATAATACCATAACAATTTCCCTTTGTAAAATTGATACTGACTTCATCAAAAAGAACACGCTTACCGTATGAAAGCGATACATTATTTGTTGATAACATAGCTGAATATTTTTTACCTTGAAGTAAAAGCGAACACTTTGACTAGCATAGGTTTTTTAAAAGATGCGCAAAGGTAAGGTTTTGATTGAGGAAATGAAAAAGAAAGAATGGTAATTTTAGATTTCCACTAATTAAAGGATTTCTCTCATTTTTAATCCTTGAATCATCATCATCAAGATTAAATAAGACCGCCCTTCTTAAATAAAAAAACCGCCTCTTTCGAAGCGGTTAATTTTATTTCATTTATTTGAATCGAGATATTAGTAATCCATTCCCATTCCACCACCGTGTGGCATTTGAGGCTGAGCTGAACGTGGCTCTGGTTTATCAGCAATTACACATTCTGTTGTTAATAACATACCAGCAATTGAAGCTGCATTTTCAAGTGCAACGCGACTTACTTTTGTAGGATCGATAACACCTGCCTTGTATAAATTTTCATATACTTCGGTACGAGCGTTGAAACCATAATCAGCTTTTCCTTCACGTACTTTTTGAATGATGATTGAACCTTCTAAACCACAGTTTGCAACAATTTGACGCATTGGCTCTTCAAGCGCACGACGTACAATGGCAATACCTGTGTTCTCGTCTTCATTAATTCCTTTCAATTTCGCGATGCTATCAATTGCACGAATAAATGCGGTTCCGCCACCAGGCACAATCCCTTCTTCAACTGCAGCTCTTGTAGCGTGCAAAGCATCATCAACGCGATCTTTTTTCTCTTTCATTTCAACTTCTGTTGCAGCACCTACATATAAAACTGCGACTCCACCAGCCAATTTAGCCAATCTCTCTTGCAATTTTTCTTTATCGTAATCACTTGTTGTTGATTCTAACTGAGCTTTGATTTGATTCACTCTTGCAACTATATCTGTTTTCTTGCCTTTACCGCCAACAATTGTGGTATTGTCTTTATCAATCGAAATGCTTTCGCATGAACCTAAATAAGTAAGATCTGCATTCTCTAATTTAAAACCTTGATCTTCACTGATCACAATACCGCCAGTTAATTTAGCAATATCTTCTAACATTTCTTTTCTACGATCACCAAATCCAGGTGCTTTCACGGCTGCAACCTTAATTGTTCCGCGTAATTTATTGACAACTAAAGTAGCCAACGCTTCTCCTTCTAAATCTTCAGAGATGATAACCAATGGGCGACCAGCCTGAGCAACTTTTTCAAGAATATGAAGGATATCCTTCATGGTTGAAATCTTTTTGTCATAAATCAAAATCATTGGATTTGACAATTCTGAAATCATTTTCTCACTATTTGTAACGAAATAAGGAGATAAATAACCTCTATCAAATTGCATTCCTTCAACAACATCTACAGTTGTTTCGGTACCTTTTGCTTCTTCAACTGTAATGACACCTTCTTTACCAACTTTTGCCATTGCTTGTGCAATCAATTTCCCAATTGTATTATCATTATTTGCAGAAATAGTAGCAACTTGTTCAATTTTTTTATTGTCATTGCCAACTTTCTCTGATTGTAAACGAAGGTTCTCAACTACAGCTGAAACGGCTTTATCTATACCACGTTTTAAATCCATTGGATTTGCACCAGCAGCAACATTCTTAATTCCTTCAGTAATAATAGATTGAGCTAATACAGTTGCCGTTGTAGTTCCATCTCCAGCTGCATCAGCCGTTTTTGATGCAACTTCTT
>DAOOQH010000107.1:0-11471 GCA_035388625.1 Chitinophagaceae bacterium
CTTGCTTTACTGGTTTACCAGCAGGTAATTATTGTGTGATGGTGAAGGATACTTGTACAGGATGTGATACTTGTATTTGTGTAACGATTACGCAACCTGCTCCAATAATATTAACAGCGAATTCGATTACTGTTTGTCCATGTAATAGTTCAATCACTGTAAATGCTATTGGAGGCACACCATGCACTTTTGGTACAGGTTATACTTACCAAATTTTCCCTGGTGGTGCAATTCAAGCCTCTCCAACTTTCAATGGTTTATGTGCAGGATGTTATACAATCGTAGTAAAAGATTGTAACCAATGCACTGCATCAATTGTGAAATGTGTTGGACCTTGTGGTGGTGGAAATCCAATCATCATTAATTTAACAGCCTACTTACAAGGTTATTATGTAGGTAGTGGTATGATGAGACCAGTGTTATTTAATCAAGGCGTATCTACGAATACGAATCTAACTGATCAGATTACTGTTGAATTAACAAGTTCACAATTCCCTTATCAATTAGTTGCTAGCACTACCACAGATTTAATGACGAATGGTCAAGCGATAGCAAGTTTCAATTCAATCCCAGCTGGACTTTATTATGTGGTACTTAAACACAGAAATAGCATTCAAACTTGGAGTGCAGGGCCGGTGCCATTATCTCCAGCTACAACGTATAATTATGATTTTACTGCTTCACAAGCGCAAGCGTATGGTAATAATATGATTGAAGTTGAGCCAGGTGTTTGGGCAATTTATACTGGTGATATCAATCAAGATGAGAATATTGATCTAACAGACTATACACTTTATGAATCAGATGCTAGTAATTTCTTATTTGGATATTTACCAACAGATATAGATGGTGATGGAACAGTGGATCTTTTGGATTCGCCAATTCTTGAGAACAATCTCTTCAATTTCATCTTCTCATCTCACCCTTAATTCAATCAAAGGTTGCATCTCATATCGAGGTGCAACCTTTATTTAAAAACCATAAAAATAATTACAATGAAAACTTTAAAAATAAAACTAGTAAAAAGAGCAAGTGCATTTATCGTGTCTTTGTTTCTTTCACTCACTGGATTTTCACAAGCCCATGTTACCATGAGTTTGAAAAATATCACGAGTACAAAAAACACCATACAATATGATTTATATATTGTGAATGATGGTCAAACGAATCTCAAACTTTCGGCATGTTCGTATGGTGTTAATTTCAATCCTTCGATTTTAAACGATGGTAAATTAACCTATACCTTTTTGAAATCGAATAAGGACGAATCTTTGAAAGGCTTATCAGCTTTTTCGTTAGCAACCACACAAGTTGGTGAAGTGGCGCAAGCTCGTATGACCACCACACCTATTCACTTCGATCATGCTATTGATTTACCTCTCAATGAATCAATTAAAATTGGAAGATTTATGATCGTCAATTCAGAAGAATGGTCACCCAATAGCAATCCATTATTTGCACTGCAAGAATCAAAAATACTTGGATTGACAACCACTGTCATCGTAGGTTATATTGATGAAAGTCATGAATTGGTTGCACTCACCCCATCCTTAAAAACGGTGACAACCTTGGTTGAAAAATCATCAATTTTAAATCCATCACAAGGAAATAAAAGAATCGTTCAATCTTCGAATGAAGAAAGTTGGATGATATATCCAAACCCTGCAATTGATGAATTAAATATTGATTTCAATGCTATTCAACGAAGTGATATTGTCATCCATATTCATGATATGCAAGGTCGATTGGTAAAACAAATTCATACTTCGGCAATAGAGGGTTTGAATCATCTTCAAATTGATTTGAGTGAATTAGCTAAAGGTATGTATACAATGAAATTAAGTGATTCGAAAGAATTGAATTTCACAAAGACATTTACGAAGCAATAAAAAACATAGATAACCAATTAATAAAAATCGAATTCAGCAATGGGTTCGATTTTTTTTAATTCTATATGCTTACGGATGATGCGAAAAAATAAATTCTGCAAGATTGTCTTCAAGAGGTGTAATATCTAAAAGGTCAATGCTTCCATCTCCATTTAAATCTGTTGATAAATAACCTGAACTAAAATTATTTAAATCTAAAAAGATCTCATTCAAATCTAGTAAATCTATACTCTCTCCATTATCTTTTGTTACATCGCCCGAATAAAATCCATAAATTTGAACACCTGGAATCAATTGTTTTTGATTTCCGCCATACGCCTTTAATGAATCATCAGTGAAATCGTAAAATGATGTTGCGCCAATAGGAACCGGTATCGCAGACCACGTTTCAATGGTGTTTCGATGCTTCACAACAATATAGTATAAGCTTGGAAGAACTGAATTAAATATGGCACTTGCTTGTCCATTTTGATTTAGAATCACACGTTGTGCATGTGAGAGAGTAAATGTAGAATCGTTATGTAATTCGATGTCTATTGAATCACAGGCTGTGGCTGTTGAGATCTCATTTTGATTTGCTAATACAGGTACCATTCCGTTCGTACCATTAAAATATCCTTGAATGAAACAAGTTAAATTCAAAATTGAATTCGTCGGATTTAAAATAAAAGGCAGAGCGCCTGTTGGTAATGGATCAATTGCTTCAGTGAGTACATTCAATGAAAAATCTCTTGGCTGATTATTGACACCATAAAGCGAGTAAATAGCACCGGGTCCGATAACAACACTAATAATACATTGTGTTCGTCCTGCACTTGTTACAACTTGTAAAGGTGAAAGCGGCAGTGGCGGTAGAAATGGATTAAAATCTATAGGAAAACTTGAAGCACTTGTTGCAACTCGCATTGTGGCAATTCGATATGCAATTCCTGAATCAAGCCAAACCTCATTACCAAGTATTGCATTTGTTGTGGTGGCTCTTAACTGATTGGTTAAAGTTGAGTAACTAACATTGACTTCTGACAGTGCATTAAAAATTGTATCTCTTGAAACAAACGAATGAGTAAGAATACCCCCATTTTCAATTCCATTCGTGAGATTTAATCCCCATGAATATCCTCTAAGTGCCATAGAAGTTGTACCCGTATTTGTGAAATAAACTTCGTATTCAAAAGTATTGGGTGAAGTTTGTACGATATTTTTTATACTGATTTCGCCAGCTGTTCCATTTGGCGATGGATAGACTGTTATTGTTTTTGTGGAAGTATTAATACATCCTTCGTTAGTAATTCCTGTAACTGTATAGGTTGTTGTTACAGTGGGCGATACATTAATTGAACTGCCACTGAATGAACCCGGCATCCAAGTATATGTGTTTGCACCAATAGCATTCAATGTCGTTGATTCGCCTATGATAATGGTGCCAGAAGATCCTGCTATTGAAATAGAAGGTAATGGAAGAATTGTTAAATCAATAAACGATAAAACATTACAGCTATTTCCGTTAAAAGTGCCTGATGCTGTATTTGAATAAACTCCACTTGCAGTATAGGTAACGCCATCCCAAGTAAATGAATTACAAGCTATGACCACAGTATCAATATGAATTTTGGGTTCCAAACTTATCGAGAAAAGAGATGAGTCTATCATACTATTTGTTAAACTATCTATCAAATAAAGTGAATAATTGCCCGGATTTAAATTATCAAAATTCCCATTTGAATTGGTATCAGGTATTGTTCCACCTAATAAAATATAATTTGGTTTAGCAGGGAAAATAGGAAACAAAGGGGGCGTTGAACATTTTGGAATTGCAGTAACTGACCCACCGTTAATACTATTGCAGATAGCATTTCTTTTTAGCATCAATATACCTTGCGGCGAACTTGGTTCGAAAATAGTTGTTGCGCCATCTGTAAGCGTTGCAAGACTTATTGTATTATCACCATTCCATTGTCTACCAGAGAAATATCTACAAGGCAACGCACTTGATGAATCCCATACATAAACCAACCTATAAATATGTGTACCTACTGGTAAATTAAACTTATTCGATTCATAACCCACCCATTGATTATTGACAGGGAAAGGCCCAATTGCTAAATTGTTTGCAATAATGGCAATATCATTATTCAAATTAAACTTAATTTTTTTTCCGTCAATCTCAAAAGTATCCTTTTGGTAAGTATTGATTTCGGTTACATAAACTTGTTGAGGATAAGGAAAACCGGGAGGCAAATTCACTGCATTATAAAGTCGAAAATTTGTAATGGGAAATGGCGTATCATTTATAATTGTATCAATTGACGACCATGTTAAACTATGTAAACTACTTGGCAAATCGGGCGGACAACAAATACCATCTATAATTGAATAAAGTTTTGGACCCACTTTATGTTTGGGTCCACCAAATGTTTTAAATGGCAAACTGAAAGCAATGAATCCAAATACTAATATGAAATTAAATACACGCCTTCGATCATTATAAATCAAAAAGAAAACATATTTATTGATAAACTTAAACATTGAGTAAATTGGTCATTTATGTAAGTTATAATTAGATTTTCCATTTAAAAAAGTTGGAAAAATATTGGATTTAGTAATTAAAAAATTTAATTCTTTATACAAATTGCAATTTAAAATTACAGATTGTTTTTTAGATTTATGACAGAAAATTTTAGATAGATCTTATTTCAATTCATTTTTCTATTTTAATCAAGCTTCATTTTTCTCAGTTTTAGTACATAAATTTAGAGTTTAGAATAAGAATGATACGCATTTTATTTTTATGCTTGAATTTGATTATACTTACCAATTTATGTGTAGGTCAGTATCGTTTAGTTTCAAATTTTACAAATAAAGAAGGTCTCCCAAGTAATTGTGCTTACCGTTGTATAGAAGATGAAAAAGGTTTTTTATGGATAGCAACTGATCAAGGCATTGCTCGATTTGATGGTAGCCGTTTTCAAACATTTTCTACATTACAAGGCTTGTCTGATAATGATGCTTTAATTCCATTGCGAGAAAATAATGGACGAATTTGGGTGAAAGGTAGCAATGGCGAAGTGAGCTATTTTGATGCCAAACAAAATAAATTTATCAATTCAAAACAAGATAAAAATCTTCAACAATTAAAAAAGAAGTTTCTCACTCGACCTTTTACATTAACCGAAGGAGGTGTTTACTTTCCTTCTGTTGATACATCTTATCGTTTTTTAAACTCAATATGGAGCGCTTTCCCAGAAATTTATAAGAATAAAAAAAGTTTTATATGCGCCTTTAATCATGATGGTTCTGACATTCGCTTTGCAATAGATACATCATTACAAGGTTCATTTTATTTATCTCATACAAATAATCAACGGGTAGTTGAATCTATTTCACTTCAACCTAAAAATAAAGATGATAGATATTATGTTGATGAACAAAAGATTTTGTTAGTGAATAAAAATTCAAATCAAGTTATATTATTCTCCGAATTTAAAACCGCGCCGTTGAAGTGTAGACGAGACACCATTCGACTTATCAATAATTATTATTGGCACAATTTCACTAATAAGTACTTAGTCTTCATTTTTGAAAATGGACTCATTCATCTCTATAATAAGCGTACATTGGCTTTTGTTGATTCTATTCGATGCAACTATTTGCCTAATGGGGTATTAGATGACAAGCAAGGTAATATTTGGGTTGGTACCTATTTTAAAGGTTTATTTCTCTATCAAAACAGATCCATTCTTGATTATCCTTTAGCATCACCCTATGTCAATAAATCAATTCAAAGTATCGTAAGAAAAAAAGATGGTTCGTTGCTTCTTGGTAATTCATCGGGCGAAATCATTGAACATGGTCTTGAAAAGAATGTATTACACAAGAAGCCTAACGCAAAAAATACCGACATTGAACGACATATTATTTTATCGCAAAATAAAATTTTCACTTTTGGTGAAGGAGGCATATTTGTAAATTATACTAAGCCACTTCAAAAGGAGGTGAATGCATGTAAAACAGCACATGTATTGAACGACTCAATTATTCTCTGTGGTTTTAATAATGGTATTTCAATACTGAATACCATTTATGAAACAATTACAGAAATAAATAATTTAAATATACAGGTCACTAGCATTGCCCATATCAATCAAACGGAGTTTTACATTGGCTCAACAGACGGCCTCTATCTATATCGTTTTCAAGATCAAAAAATAGTTGAATTAAAGAGCTTATATCCTAAACTAAATGAACGAATAGCATCCATCACTTGTGCCGAGGATTCTCTAGTTTGGGTTGCAACAGCTACACAAGGTATCGTGGTATTAAAAAATAATCAGGTTGTAAAGAATTTAAGTGAACAAATTAAATTACCTTCTGACAACTGCTTAACCATTGCAACTGGAAGAAAAAACCAAATTTGGGTTGCCACTAATTTAGGGATCAGCATAATTCAATATTCAAATCAAAATCATCAAATACAAAATTTATCAGAGAGTGATGGACTCAATTCAAATTTTGTGAATCAATTTTATTTTTATCAAGATACGATGTATGCCGCCACTGAAAATGGTATTTCATCCATTCCGGCCAATATCTCAATTCCTAAATTTGATATTGGCATTGAGCTTACAGGCATTAAAATAAATACGCACGACACAATAATTAATCAACTCTATCATTTAAAATTTAATCAAAATAATATCCTACTTCAATTTGCCGGTATAGAGTTAACAGGCCATTTTAAAAATGCACAGTATTCGATAAATACGGGTAAAACATGGATTGATATTGATGGTCGAAGTTTGAACTTGCAATTAAGTAGCGGCGAACATGATATTTGGTTAAGAGCAATTGATGTAAATGGACATACGGGTTCAAAAGTTTTAAAAATCAAATTTGATATTGCATTTCCATATTATAAAACTTGGTGGTTTTGGTTGATGATTGCAGCAGTGTTATTTGGACTTTCAGTTTATTTGAATCGATTAATAGTAAAACAAAAACATCGACGTGAAATTGAAAGATTTTTAAATAAGCAAATGCTAGATGAATTTGAAATACAAGCATTGAAGGCTCAAATTAATCCTCATTTTGTATTCAATTGTCTTAACTCAATTAAAGGATTTATTTATGAAAAAGATTTTGAGAAAGCGGATTTATATCTTCAAAAATTTTCGAATTTACTAAGAAATACATTGAACTATTCGAGCAAACCTAGTATTAGTTTAAAGTCTGAATTGGAGTATGTAGATACTTATTTAACCATGGAGAAATTACGATTTGGAAATAAGTTTATCTATCAAATTAAATGTGATCATTCTATTCAACAAGATGATATCTCTATACCCGCCATGCTGTTGCAACCTTTTGTTGAAAATGCAATTAAACATGGTGTATGTAAGCTCATAAACAATTCAGGTTTGATTACTATCACTATTTCACAAGAAAATGAATATTTGAATATTTCAATTGATGATAATGGTGTTGGGCGAAATAATAAAGCAAATACTGATTCATTACAAAATCAAACACATGAAAGCAAAGGCACTCAATTAACACAACGACGAATAGAAATTTATCAAATTGGTTTGGAGATTATAGATAAAACTGATCCTCAAGGACTAGCAACTGGAACCAAAATTAATTTAAGAATTCCAATCCCATTAAAATAGAATAAAGAAGATATGAATAATAGTTTAGCTTGTATTTTAATTGATGATGAATTGAATAATATCAATTTATTGAGGAGAATGATACAAAAATTTTGTCCAAATGTCAATATCATTGGTGAAGAAACAGATCCTCTAAAAGCACAACAATTAATTCTTGATCTACAACCAGATTTAGTTTTTTTAGATATTGAAATGCCTAATATGAATGGGTTTCAGTTATTAAAGCAATTAGAACCGATTCAGTTTGAGGTTATATTTGTGACAGCCTATACTGAGTATGCTATTGAGGCTTTTGATCATCATGCCATCGGATATATTACCAAGCCTGTTGATACCGAAAAACTAATTAGTGCTGTTCATCATGTTGCGAATCGTATTCAGCACAAAATGTCGAACGAATCTATTATTCATTTATTAGAATCAAGATTTGCAAATAAACAAGAAATTAAAATTCCATTGAATACACTAAATGGAATGATTTTTATTAATGAAGAAGATATTATGTATTGCGAAAGTAGTGGAAGCTATACCCATTTCTTTTTAGTAGATGGAAGAAAAATTGTGGTGTCTAAGTCAATCGGTGAGTACGAAAAAATTTTACCTGAAACTAATTTTGTTCGTATTCATGACAAATACATTGTCAACCTAAAGTATATCATTGAATATATCAAAGGCAGAGGAGGTGAAATTATACTAACCAATGCCGTCACCTTGCCTGTAAGCGTAAATCGAAAAGAAATTTTAATGGCTCATTTCGATAAATGGTTAAAAAAATAATTGTCTTATTTGATACACACTTATTTTATTGATCGTATTAAAATACTCACTTTTTCAATTATTCAATTACATACTTATTGCTTAAATCAACACAGCTATCAATTGAAATGACATAGCTATCAATCGGTTGTTTAACGACTCTTTTATGCAATTTATCTTTACTGTAGAATTTATTCAGTTAACTGGGCGATGCCGAAAACCCAATTAGAGTAGGCTTTACACTAAAAACAAATTATTATGAAAACAAAAACACATTTCTTACAAAACAAGTTGAGGTTGTGGTATCAAGTAGTTTTTCATTTGATATTGGCAATGGTTGGTTTCAATTCAATTGCGCAAACAAATGTTATTATTGGTGCGGGTGCAAATAGTTTTACTTCATCAAATGGTGCCACTGGCGATTGTGGACCCATCTACCGATCAGCCGCTGCTTCTGCCTTTGATTATTCAATTCATCATCATCTATTTACAGCCGCCGAATTATCATCTATACCAAGTGGTTCAGTGATTACAAATATTGCATGGTTTTTAAATAATGGCGCTGCCACAACTGGTAATGCACAGAAATTTAATATTTATATGAATAATTCTGGTCTCACAAATTTACCTGCACCTCCCCAAACCTTAGCCACATTAACAGCGAGTTCAACTCTGGTTTATGCTTCTGCATCACAGGCCATTCCAGCCACAACAGGTTGGGTTGATATTCAGCTTGCAACACCTTTTACATATAACGGCGGTTCGCTAGAAGTGACAATGGATTGGGATATTTCAAATGTTGCAGGAAGCCCAACTACCAATGGTTTCGCATGGAAGAGTGATCCGTATACAGGTAAAGTATTATCTTATGTAAATTCAATAGCAGGCACTACTTTAAACAATGCTCGTACAGTAAGAGCTCAAACACGGTTTACTTATATTGGTGGCTCTCCATGTTCTGGTACGCCTAATCCAGGCAATACAATAGTAAGTTCTAATCCTGCTTGTCCTGGATCGTCTGTTACCTTTAGTTTACAAAATCCTATATCGGGTAGTGGTGTACTTTTTCAATGGTTCAATAATAACGGTCTAATACTTGGTGCTACCAATTCAAGCTATACACAAATAATGACTGTTGCAGATGATGTTTATTGCGAAGTAACTTGCCCAGGTAATCCTACTGCAAGCTCTAGCATTTTAAATGTTACAATGAATAGTTTTTTCAATTGCTATTGTATCCCTACTACAACCAATGGTTGTGCTTCAGGCGATCATATTACCAATGTAAGTTTTTTAGCTTTAGTTAATCCTATCAATAATAACACAGGAGCCTGCCTAACTGCTAGTTATTCTGATTATAAAACTCTATCGCCTACTGCAGTTGTGGCTGATGCTACCTCCGTTCCAATATCAGTTAGTGTAAATAATGGTGGGACAGAGTATGCAGGCGCATGGATAGATTATGATCAAAGTGGTTCATTTAGTGCTTCTGAATTTATTGCCCTAACCGATGCTGATGGCATTGCCCCTTGGGTTTATACGGGCACTGCTGTAATTCCATCAGGTATACCACTTGGAAATACCGTGTTAAGAGTTCGGTCGAGCTTTGCATCAACTATAGCAGCTACAAGTGCTTGTGATGTATACAGTTATGGCGAAACTGAAGACTATTTAATTAATGTGATTGCAAATACAGCTTGCACTGGTACACCAACACCGGGTAATACGTTAGCCAATGTAACAAGTGTTTGTCCAAATGGCACTGTAAATCTTTCATTACAAAATGCAACCTTGGGAAGTGGCGTCACTTATCAATGGTTCGAAAATAGTTTATCGCCTGTGTTAATTGCAGGTGCAACAAATTCAACTTATACAGCTACCATAACAATTCCAGCAGAATATTTCTGTGTAGTTACTTGTGGAAGCAATACAGGTTCATCAACACCAATAATTATTTCAGTTACACCTTTTTTAAATTGCTATTGTTCGTCTAGTGCAAGTTTTGCAGCTGATGAAGAAATTTTAAATGTTACCGTTGCATCAATGAGTAATAGCTCAACTTGTCTAACTACAGGTGGGCCGGGCTCAACTCTTAGTTTATATTCTGATTATACAACCTTGGTAAGTGCTCCTATTGTTTCGCAATTTCAAACAGTTCCTTTTTCAATTCAAGTAGGCACATGCGGAGGTAATTTTAGCAGTGGTTGTGCCATATTCATTGATTATAATCATGATGGAAGTTTTGATCCGAGCACTGAACGTGTGTTTAGTAGTACAGCTTTAATTAATGGACCTTATACTATTACAGATAATTTTATAGTGCCGGGAACCGCTTTAACAGGTATTACGCGAATGAGAGTTTTGAATATTGAACAAACCTTATTGCCAGTACCTTCGGCCTGTGGCACTTATGGATATGGTGAAACAGAAGATTATTTAATTGATATTATTCAAGCTGCACCATGTGCTGGAACACCAACACCAGGCAATACGTTAGCTAATGTGTCGAGTGTATGTTTAAATGGAACAGTCAATTTATCATTACAAAATCCGCCAACTGGCACAGGTATTACTTATCAATGGTTTACTGGCAACCCTCCTGGAACACCTATTCTTGGAGCAACTAATAGCACTTATACTTCAGGTAGTTTAACAGCAGCCGAAACATTTTATTGTGATGTAACTTGTGCTAGTTCAACGGCAAACTCAACTCCAATTACAATTACTATAAATCCTGCAATAGGATCTTCATTAACGAATCCAATTGTGGTTGGTCAAGTACCTTGTGTTAGTGCTTATACAAATACGCAAATCAATACAGCTACAAATTGTTTTGTCAATAATAATGTTTCTCCAACAAATCAATCTTCGCCTGATATCTATTATCAGTTTACATTAGCAAATGCAGCAACAGTCAATATCGGACACTGTGGTTCTGCTTTTGATACCTATATTCATTTATTAGACAATGCTGGTGTTGAATTAGCTTTTAATGATGATAACGGTCCACTTTGTGGTGGAACGCAATCCTCCATCATTCAATCATTACCTGCTGGAACATACTATGTTGTGAGTGAAGGTTTTTCAACAAATACTGGATCTATTATTACAAGTATCATTGCTGATCCAATTAATACTTCAAATACAACAACAGTAAATG
>DAOOQH010000108.1:0-11388 GCA_035388625.1 Chitinophagaceae bacterium
TTAGTTGTAAACTATGCTGATTAAAAATCAGTAAACTATTCTCGGTCAGCCTCTCAGCACCAAACAAATCCTTTTTTCAACCTTATCTCTTAAAGATCGGTTTAGCCTATCAAAATAATTCATGCGGAGAATAACAAGCTTATTCTCCGCATTATATGCGTAATTTATCTTTACTTTGCGGTGAATAAGGGGTATAATCTCCGCAAAGGATGCGTTTGATGAGTAAATATATCTATCAACAGAAAGATTGGCCAAAATTTCATTGGAATGATGAAAGCATAATTTCATTGCTTTCATCCATACGGCACAATCAAGGCAGACTATTGGGAAATATGGAAGCTCTAGGCTTTAACCTAAGGTCGGAAGCTTTATTAGAATCACTTACAATTAATATTTTAAAAACAAGTGAAATTGAAGGTGAGATATTAAATCCCGAACAGGTTCGATCTTCAATTGCAAGAAGACTTGGTATTGAGATTGGCGGACTTGTTCCATCAGATAGAAATATTGATGGTGTTGTTGAAATGATGCTGGATGCAACACAAAATTTCAATGAGCCTTTAACGGAAGACCGTTTATTCGGATGGCACTCAGCTTTATTCCCAGGTGGTAGAAGTGGAATGTATAAGATTAAAGTAGGTAATTGGCGGGATGATAGTAAAGGCCCAATGCAGGTTATTTCTGGAGCAATAGGAAGAGAGAAAGTTCATTATGAAGCACCTTCAGCCATTTCAATTCAAAATGAAATAAATCAATTTCTAGATTGGTTCAATAGCGATATCAAAATTGACCCCGTTTTAAAAGCTTCAATTTCTCACTTCTGGTTTATCACAATCCATCCATTTGAAGATGGCAATGGTAGAATAGCTAGAGCAATTGCCGACATGCAACTTACAAGAGCTGACGGAAGTTCTCAACGATTTTATAGTATGTCTGCCCAAATTCAAAAAGAGCGAAATAAATATTATGATATTCTGGAAAGCTCACAGAAGGAATCTTTAGATATTACCAATTGGCTGAATTGGTTTTTAGCGTGCTTAAACCGTTCATTGGATTCGACCGATACACTGCTTGCAAAAGTTATAGATAAGGCAAAATTTTGGGATAGGTTTTCAAATATAAAACTTAATGAAAGACAAATTTTAATCCTCAACAAATTGCTGGATGGCTTTGAAGGAAAACTCACTTCGACGAAATGGGCAAAACTTACAAAGTGTTCACAGGATACAGCATTAAGAGATATTCAAAATTTGATTGAGAAAAAGGCTTTAATAAAAGAAACGGCTGGAGGAAGAAGTACTTCTTATATGCTGAATATTCATAGATGAAATAACATGCTTCAAAGTATTTTTCAATGGTTTGTATCTCAATCAACCATCATTTAGTTTCGGCAGGAGAGGACACCAGCCGATAGAATGAGTATGGTTGTACCAAAGAAAAAACCGACCTATAAAGATCGGCTGTAATCTGTGCCCAGAACAGGAATCGAACCTGCACATCCTTGCGAATACAAGATTTTGAGTCTAGCGCGTCTACCAATTCCGCCATCTGGGCCTCTTATCTTTCGAGAGGTGCAATATTACAACTTTCAATTTAATCTTTCGCCGATTCGTTGTAAATATTTTTTCTTGTAATAATACAATTTCAATAATTCAGCTTCTTGATCTGTAAACGACAAATAATCTTGATCAAATAAATGTGCTACCTCTTTAAAAATTGAAGTCTCCATTGCCGCAATCTCTTTTTTGATCATCAACATTTTTTCATCATCCTTTTCAAATTCAAGCTCCATCAATTGCTCATTAATATCCATCATCTCCGCTAAAAAAGCTGGAGGCAAAGCAAATTTTTCATCACTTTCTATAATATTCTTCTCCTTCAATATATATTCCAGCCGCTTGTACGGACTGTCTAAAATCTTTTTAGCTTCATTAATCATGGCTGTCATAAGTTCGGCATTGTCCTTTTTGATGTCATCAGACAAAGTAAAATTATCAGGATGGTATTGTTTACTTAAAACATAGTATTGCTTAAGCAATGAGGCTGAATCAACCTTGAGTGAAACTGGTATATTAAAGAGATTAAAATAATTCATAGTACTACTTTTATAATGATCAATTTGATTATTATATGCAATGATACGAATAGGAATTTTTATACCAAGATTAGATTCTAATTGATCAGAAATAATTTATTTAATTCATACTGTTTGATAATATTCATGACACAATTTTTTAATTAAAATGAAACTAGCTTAAGGGTGGACAGAAAAAATAAATTCTTCAATATTTTCTGCTAAGATACTCATATCCAATAAATCAATATTTCCATCACCATTTAAATCGGTTGCATAATAACCTGAATAAAAATTAACCAAATCACTCTCAACCAAATCGGCATCTAATAAATCAATATTTTCATCAGTATTTATATTGCCCGTATAACATGCCCATATATTAGGTTCTACCTCTTTCATATTGGCTCCATAGGCTTGTGTACTTGATAAAGTAAAATTATAAAGTGATGGATTTGTATTGATAAAAACTGGCGTGCTACTCCAAGTTTCAACTGTGTTTCGATGTTTGATGGCAAGATAATAATTGCCAATTGGCATATGAAATGAACAATTGGCATTCCCATTTGTAAATAAAAATGTGGTGGCAGTGGCTAGTGTTTGAAATGGCGCAACTGCATTGTGAAGCTCAACAATGATGGCATCAGTTATGGTATTCGAACTAGTTACGCCTTGATTTAAGAGTGTAGGTGTCATGGTACTTGAACTCGTATAATACCCTTCAAGAAATAATTTTAAATTCAAATAAATTGTACACGTATCCATGATGACCAACGCTGTTGATTGGTTGCTACAACCATTGCTATCTGTAAATGTATACATGTAGTTGCTACTTGGACCACCATATGGATTCATCAAATTAAAAACGCCACCACTTGGCATACCACTTAAAGCCACTGAATCGCCCATGCAACCATTTACATTGGAGGCGATAACAATCGGCATTGGGTTAACTGTAATGAGTTTGCTACCACAACTACTCGTTAATACGCAACCTCCCTCTCCTCGAACAAAATATTGAGTACTTGATAAGGGTGAAACCGTAATACTATTTCCTGATCCAACTAAAGTGCCACCGCAATTACCACTATACCATTTCCAATCGGTGGCTGAATTTAATGACCCTGTATTGATACTGAGTATTGCACTATCGCCTAAACAAATGCTATTAAAGTTTGAAGTCACTGTGGGTGTTGACGGAGGAATACATAACACCTGACTCAATTTAAGAATAAACAAATCGTAATTTCCTAACGAAGTTAAATTGATTGTGTCTGCATTCGGATCAAAATCAACTGTGTTTGAAAACACACCGATTGTATAGATATTACCTAGATGATCGACCGCTAAATCGTACATATGATCGTAAGCAAACAAGGTGTTTCCTAAGCTAATGGCCCAAATAAAATTCCCCAATGAATCTATTTTTTCAATGAACATATCATTATAACCCGCTGATGACAAGTTGTATACTCCTACACCAGGATTAAAATCAACGGTAGATTCATATTCACCCGTTAAATAAATATCCCCATTCATATCAGTTACAATATTGGAACCAAAATCGGTTAAGGTATTTCCTATTTTCTTTGCCCAAATAAAATTACCTAAGTCATTTAATTTCAAAATAAATATATCAGTATTTCCAGTTGCGGTTAATAGATATTGTGAAGTGCTTGGATCAAAATCAGCTGTCTGTGAAAACGATCCTGTGATATAAAAATTGCCTGATATATCTAACGAAAAGGCTGCCCCAGACCAACTACTACCCATCGACTTTGCCCATATAAAATTACCTGCCGAATTAAGTTTAGTTATATAATTAGATGGAGAAGATGAATTTAAATTAAAAGTTGCAGTGCCAGGATCAAAATCACCCGAACCACTATATCTACCAAACGAGTAGACATTATCCGATGCATCTATCCTCATCGAAATCGCGGTTGTATTTGCATTCACACCACCTAATAATTTTGCCCACACAAAATTGCCAGCGCTATTTAATTTTAAAACAAATACACTAGGTGTTCCACTCGATGCTAAATTAAATGTACCTGCATTGGGATCCATATCAACACTTCCTTGAAAATAACCACTGATATAAACATTCATCGACAGATCAGTGCAAATTGATTTTGCCTCATCATATTGTGAACCTCCCACTTTCTTTGCCCAAACAAAATTACCAGAAGCATCTAATTTTAAAATAAATACATCGGCATTGCTTGATGCAACTAGATTAAAAACATTTGAACCCGGATCAAAATCAACCGTGAACATAAAAATACCTGTTACTAAAATATGACCGGATTGATCAACTTGTATTGAATATCCAATATCTGTGCTGGTGCCTCCCATTTTCTTTGCCCAGACAAAATTTCCTGATGCATCAAATTTTGTAATAAAAATATCTTTCTCTCCTGATGAAACTAAATTAAATACATTAGGTCCTGGATCGAAGTCGACCGTGCCTTGAAACGAACCCGTTGTAAACACATTACCCAATGCATCTGCAAAAACTGCTTCTCCTTGATCGTCGGCAAAACTACCTGCGCGCTTGGCCCATTCAAAATTTGGAGATTGGGCAAATAAAAAATGAGTACAAAATAATAGAAAGAACAAGACGATTGACTTCATGACCTATAAACTGTATTTACAAATATAAAAGTAGGATAAAAATCTGGAGAAGACAGATTTTCATCATCTTGAAGCTGAAAGGAATTTCGGATAAATAGATTCTGAGAAATACAAATCTGACTAGAGACTAAGTCGATATAAAAGAAAAAAAAATCTTTTTGTTTCAACTATCTTTGGCACCTAAATCAGACATACAAATGATACGAATCGGAATTGTAAGAGAAGGCAAAACACCCCAAGATAATCGGACACCTTTTTCACCTAAACAATGTAATGAAATTCAGACTCAATTTCCTGAAGTTCAGTTTTTAGTGCAGCCCTCTCCCATTCGTTGTTTTGCTGATACCGAATATCGCGAACAAGGTATTATTTTGCAAGAAGATATTTCGCAATGTGATATTTTATTCGGCGTTAAAGAGGCTTTAATAGATACTTTAATTTCAGGCAAAACCTATCTCTTTTTTTCGCATACAAAAAAGGCTCAACCTCATAATAAAAAATTAATGCATGCATTGATCGAAAAAAAAATAAGGATGATTGATTATGAATGTCTCACCCATGATGATGGCCATCGTGTAGTTGGTTTTGGATATTGGGCTGGCGTTGTTGGCGCTCATAATGGTCTTTTAACTTATGGTAAAAAATTGGGGTTGTTTGATTTGAAACCAGTTTATACACTTAAAAATTTTCTTGAATTAAAAGAGTCTTATGAGTCATTTTTTGTACCGCCAATTAAAATTGTGGTTACAGGTTCAGGAAGGGTGTCAACTGGTGTTTTAGATATTTTGAACTATTTAGATATCGCGCAAGTTTCGCCTGAAGATTATCTTACTAAAGAATATGAATATCCTGTATTCACACATTTAAAAGGTAAAGATTTATACGCCCGAAAAACGGATGGCAAATATGATCGCGAAGGTTTTCATAAACGTCCACATGAATACAATTGTTTATTTCTGCCTTATACAGCTGTCAGCGATATTTTAATGAATGGTGTGTATTGGGATAAAAATATACCGCGCCTTTTTGAGCTAACCGATATGCAATCACCTCAGTTTAAACTCCCTGTTATTTCTGATATCACTTGTGATGAAGATGGTTCAGTGCCTTGCAATGTCGGCTCAACAACCATAGCCGACCCAACTTACGGTTTTGATAAAAAGACATTACTACGCTGTGAACCTTTTATCAATTCTAATGATACAGTAGATGTGATGGCTGTTGATAATTTACCAAACGAATTGCCTCGCGATGCATCTAAATATTTTGGCGGCTTTTTACAAACCTATGTATTACCCGATTTAATATCTAACACACGAAGCAGTGTTATTGAAAGGGCTACTATTTGCGAAGAAGGACAGCTCACTCAATACTTCGAGTATCTGAAAGATTACGCTTCCTAAATGTTTTGCAACCCAATCATTTAATATTTTTCATATCACAAAGATTTATTTGCTTTACTTGATTAAAGGCAAATACTTATTTCTATTTTCATAGATAGCCCAAATAAGAATAGCTAATAATATAATAGCGATTGGTAGTGCAGAAGTATCAACAAATATATGTGCGCATAATATACCTGCCATTACTGGAACAATAATCAAAGCACCTAATGCTCTTGTTTTTGGCATAATAAATAATATTCCTCCAATAATTTCTGCAGTTGCAAGCAGAGGCATTAACCAACTTATTTCTAACATGGCTGCATAATCTTTCATGCCTTCGGCTGGGCTGTTTTCAGGCATGGGCATATAATTGAAAAATTTATTCAATCCCCCATTGATAAATAACAAACCAAATAATAAATAGATGACAAAAAATACTTTATTTTTCATAGTTGATAATTTGGGTCGAAAATAAAGAATAATTTGAAACAAAATAACATTCAATGTCAAACAAGTTTGAGTTTCAAATCTTCATCATCAAGTCTCATTCATTTTTTAAATGTTCGGTTCAGCTTCATTGTCGATATTTGTCTGAAAATACAAAATCATGAACTGGATCATTTTAATCATTGCGGGCTTATTTGAAGTCGCATTTGCCTTCTGTTTAGGTAAGGCAAAAGAAACAAGTGGCAATGAAATGTATTTTTGGTATACAGGTTTTATAATTGCCCTCACAATTAGCATGAGCCTTTTAATTAAGGCAACACAAACTTTACCCATTGGAACAGCCTATGCTGTATGGACTGGAATTGGTGCCGTAGGCACTGTATTAGTTGGCATTATTGTATTTAAAGAACCGATTACTTTTTTGAGAATGCTTTTTCTATTTACTTTAATAGGTTCTATTATTGGACTGAAGGTTGTTTCTCACTAATAGCTATTTTTTAAATTTGCATTTCCAAGTAATTTTAAAATTGCTGATAATATTTATAATTGAATGCTGGGCAAGGCTGATCAAAATCTTACTTAAAAGAATATCCTTCAATTAAATGATGATAATATTAAGTTCAAAGAATCCTTCGGCATTTTCCAAATTATAAAATTAACTTTGCCCAATGACAGAACGTAAAAATCAAAAAACAAAAATCATTGCAACTGTTGGACCAGCCTGCAATACATATGAAAAAATTATTGGATTAGTGCATGCTGGTGTTGATGTTTTTCGACTTAATTTCTCACATGGCAAACATGAAGATCATGCCAGTGTGATTCAAATCATTACAAAAATAAATGATCAATATCCATTCAATATAGCCATTTTAGCAGACTTGCAAGGACCGAAACTTCGAATTGGTGAGGTTGAAAATAATGGTGTTGAATTAACAGAAGGTGATACCATTAAGTTCACCATGGAAAAATGTATCGGCACAAAAGAACGCGTGTATCTTTCATACCCTAATTTTCATAATGATGTAAAAGTGGGTGAAAAAATTTTAATTGATGATGGTAAGATTGAGGTTCGAATTTCTGAAATCCATGGAAATACCGATGTCTCTGCCATAGTTACGACCCCCGGACTATTAAGTTCAAAAAAGGGAATCAATCTTCCTGAAACAAAAATTTCGTTGCCAGCGCTCACTGAAAAAGATTTGATGGATATCGATTTTATCATCTCTCAAAATATTGATTGGGTTGCGCTTTCATTTGTGCGAAAGCCTGAGGATATTTTTCAACTCAGATCTATTTTAAAAGAAAAAGGAAGCAATGCAAAAATTATTGCCAAAATTGAAAAGCCCGAAGCCATTGAACATATTAGAGAAATTATTTTAGCAAGTGATGCCATTATGGTTGCACGTGGCGATTTAGGTGTTGAATTACCTGTTGAACAAATTCCGATGATACAAAAAAACATTATTCGTAAATGTATTCATCGCGCCAAGCCAGTTATAATCGCCACACAAATGATGGAGAGTATGATTGATCGAGTTAAACCAAACCGAAGCGAAATTACAGATGTTGCCAACGCAGTTTTAGAAGGTGCAGATGCAGTGATGTTAAGTGGCGAAACCGCTATGGGCAATCATCCGGCCTTAGTAGTTGAAACCATGAGTAAAATTATTTCAGAAGTTGAAAAAGAAGAAATTGTGTACAATAAAAACTTAGTCCCTCAGTCGCACTCACCTTCTTTTTTATCGGATGCTCTTTGTTATAATGCTTGTAAAATTGCCGATGATGTAAATGCGAACGCAATTATTGGAATGACCGAAAGTGGTTATACTGGATTCATGCTTTCGAGTTTCAGACCCAAATCACGATTATATATTTTCACAAAGACCCAATCCCTTGTTAATCAATTGAGTTTGAGTTGGGGCGTTCAAGCCTTTTATTATGCCAAAGAAAATAGTCTGGATGAAATTATCAATGATCAAATTGAATTTATTAAAACAAAAGGATTGTTAGTAAAAGATGATGTGGTCATTAACACTGGTAGTACACCGGTTAATGAACATTTACCAACAAACGTGATAAAAATTTCGAAAGTTAAATAAAGGCTGTTGATTAGAATAGGTTGATTAACAATATAACTGAAGGTTGAAATCATTCTTCATTATCTTGATTGAATGTTCGTTCAATAATTTTTCTTATTCGAATCACCTCCCAAAACATTTTCCATCCATCTCTAATAATTCGTATTTTACTTCCTGCAACTGAAGTCCATTTAATTGGCATCTCAATAATTTCAAATTCGTAATTTTTTGCACGTGCTAAAATTTCAACATCATGCGCCCATCCAAAAGTTTCTAATTCTTTATACAGTAAGATGCCAACTTCAGCTTTATATAATTTAAATCCACATTGGGTATCACTAATATTTAAACCAACAGATTGTTTAATGACAAAATTGAATATCTTACCAATGATATGGCGTACAATAGAATCTGAAACCTTCGATGAAGCCAATTCACGAGAAGCAATTAAAATCTCATCGTATACAAATTCTCCTCTGCTATGAAGCCATGAAATTAATTCGGTTGGTCGGGTTGCCATATCAGCATCCAAAGTCAAAACAAAATCTTTTTCACTGCACAATACACCCAATCTTAATGCACCTCCTTTTCCTCTATTTCGCTGACGGATTACATTGATTTTATTGTTTGCTAAAAATTCAAAATATCGTGAATGTGTTTTAAGCTTTCTATAGGTTCCATCTTTACTACCATCATCAATTATAACAAATTCATAGTCTCCTTTCCAAACCTGTGAAAATTCATACAAACCCTCATACATCAAATCAATGCGATTTGATTCGTTAAAACATGGCACCACTAATGAAACGGAAGGAAAATCCATAAGACAGCGAAAGTAATTAAATTCTATTAACCTTAAAATGGAATTAAATATTATCGAGTTGAAGTTGAAAAAGAATGTCATTTAATTCATTCTATTATTCGCTTAAATCTTATAAATCATAGGAATAAAATCGTTTATTGATCTTCTAGTAAATTCTGGCATATTTTCTAAAAATATTTTTTTACTTATTCACATCGTTATACATATTGATTTCACTACATGGTGCCAAATTTGCTTGTTAATATGCACAAACTGTGAATAAAGAAAAACGAAAAAGTTCTAGCACAAAAATATCTTTGTTCAACTTTGAAAAAATACAATCAAAAAACGGATGCTTGTCCATGTAGAGTAAGAGGAATGAATAATTCTCCATACAATACAAACAAAAGAGGAGTACTGAATAAGTACCCCTCTTACAAGCTATCTGTTCAATGCAATTGCCATTAGAGGTTAGCATTGTTTCCGATTTAATCAAGACTCCTGTTCGCGCAGGGGTCTTTTTTTCAAATGTATAAACCATTATTGAGTAAATATAAATAATCTTATTATTTTTTTCCACTTCGATGTCATCTCATTTCTGAACATAAGAAACTGAATCAAAATTTTATTTGCTATTCAATTCAACATTTGAACAATTTATTCATTGTAAAGTTATGAATGTATGCAAGGCTTCGATGCACTCGTGGCAAAGATTGTAGCGGAAATCAATTTTTTGTCATACTGAGAGAAGTCGAAGGAGACATAAAATTATTGAAGCGAAAAGCGTGTCTGCCACCCAAAATGGTAATTAGTAAATAGATCTAGTAATTGTCAAATTGTTCAATTATCCAATTGCCGAACAGTCAATTGGTATACTGCTGAATTTTTCAAAAAAATATTTTTATACTTATTCACATCGTTATACATATTGATTTCACTACATGGTGCCAAATTTGCTTGTTAATATGCACAAACTGTGAATAAAGAAAAACGAAAAAGTTGTTCTCAAAAAATACCTTCGTAGCGCAATCTGAAAAGATGTCTATTTCCACTTTCGAATATTATAATGATAAAAATATCAATTTAATTATCTGATTATCAATAAGATGAAGTGAAAATCGCCCCTTAAAATTCAAACCCAAAAAAGTTATTACCCAAGTATGAGCAAGAAAAACACCACAACAAAAGGACTACAGTTTAGTCGGTATTATACCAACGATTCAACATCCGTTTATGATCAATTTGAGTACGATTATCGCACTTCGGTCATAAGAAATCCGAATGGCACCATCGTATTCGAAATGAAGAATGTTGAAGTACCAGCCCATTGGAGTCAAATTGCGACCGATATCTTGGCACAAAAATATTTCCGTAAAGCGGGTGTGCCACAAGAAGATGGCAGTCTTGGTCGCGAAACATCTATTAAACAAGTGGCTCATCGTATGGCTCATTGTTGGATGACTTGGGGTGAACAATACAATTATTTCAATTCTGAATCAGATGCGAAAATTTTTTATGATGAATTAGTTTATTCAATATTGAACCAAAGTTGTGCGCCAAACTCGCCGCAATGGTTTAATACAGGTTTACATTCATCTTATAATATTACTGGCAAAGCGCAAGGTCACTATTATGTTGACCCAACAACTGGTGAACTTTGTAAATCAAAAAATGCGTATGAGCGCCCTCAACCTCATGCATGTTTTATATTAAGTGTTGATGATGATTTAGTGAACGAAGGCGGTATCATGGATTTATGGGTTCGTGAAGCTCGTATTTTCAAATATGGTAGCGGCGTAGGAACCAATTATTCAAATATTAGAGGTGAAGGAGAAAAATTAAGTGGAGGTGGTACATCAAGCGGTATCATGAGCTTTCTTAAAATTGGAGATCGTGCCGCAGGTGCCATTAAAAGTGGTGGTACAACCCGTCGTGCTGCTAAAATGGTTTGTTTAGATTTAG
>DAOOQH010000109.1:0-11377 GCA_035388625.1 Chitinophagaceae bacterium
TTACACCGCATAATATTCAGAGAGTCTGGAGTAGGGGATTAGAATTTGTTTTCAATAACGAAATCTTGCTTTATAAAAAAGAGCCTTTCCCGAAAGTAGAAACAGATATCTATATTATTGAAGTTACAGAGAAACTTAGAGACACATCCTCAAACTTGAATGCAGAAATACAAAAAAAATCGAAATCAAATATTGTCAAATTAATCACAGGATTATTATACACTTATTCTCTCTCAACCACAGAAGAGTCAAATGTATTAAACGATTTTTCGATTGGCAAGCAAATACCATATGTGCCACGTTATCAGGCAAAAGCTAATATTGGTATTCAATGGAATTCACTTTCCATTGAGTATATACAAACTTACACTGGATATCGTTTCGTTACAACCGATGAATCACAATATCTAAAACCATTTACTACTGGAAACATATTTATGTCTTATCAATTCAACTTCAAGCAACATTCAGTTCAAGGCAGTTTTCGATTCAATAATTTGTTTAACGAAAATTACGAAGGCATAGTGGGTCGAGTGATGCCACGTCGTAATATAAGTCTTGGTTTGAGATTTGATATCCGCTAGAAATATTTTAGATTTAGATTTAGTAAAGTCTTATTCAGCAATTTTCAAAATTACATTACCAGTTTTTTGACCTGTTTCAACATATCGATATGCGTCAACAATTTCATCTAGATTATAGTACCTATCAATTACTGGTTTGAACTTGCCATTTTCAATTAAGGTCTTAAAAAATAGTAAATCATTTTTATGAATACTAGGTATCGGAAATAGTACTTTTTTGCCTCCTAAAAATGGTGTTACTAATGCGAGCCATATATTCGCACCATGCTTACCCAATTCGGTAGAAATATAAATTCCGTTTTCAGATAACAAGGGTTTACATTGTTTAAATGAACTTTTGCCTACTGCATCAAATGCAAATTGAAATTTCGTATTCGTATTAGTAAAATCTTGGGTTTGATAATCGATTACTTCATCAGCGCCTAATGATCTAACAAGGTCAATATTTTTTGTATTACAAACAGCGGTAACATGCACACCAAGATGTTTCAAGAGTTGAACAGCAGCTGAACCAATAGCGCCTGTTGCTCCATATACTAATGCGTTTTGCCCTCTACTTATTTTTGATGCTTTAATGGTGTTTAACGCATAATGTGCGCCTTCAGTAATTGGGGCTGATTCGTAAATATTTAAATTGGTAGGAATTTGGGTAAGAGGCGAGGATTTATTTGCACAAACATATTCTGCATGTCCACCAAATGATTGATCATTATAACCAAATACTTTATCATCTACTTTAAAATTAGAAACGTTTGAGCCAATTTGTTCAATGATACCAGCAAATTCGCAACCGAGTGTTTTGTATTTAGGTTTAAACAAACCACTCCAAAATCGTGATACAAAATACTCAGCACTTCTAAATCCTGAATCAGTTCGGTTCACAGTAGAAGCTACTATTTTTACTAGCACTTCATTTTCTTTTGGAATCGGTTTGGCAATTTCCTTTATACAGGCCACTTCGGGAGGGCCATATTGGGAATAGATTTCGGCTTTCATTATTTAATTTAGTTTGCTATGGCATTAATAAATAAATGCACCAGCATGTTTTTTTCTAACCTTTTCTAAATTAGCTTCTTGAATTTTATACTCAGCTTCAAGCACATCAATGGCTTCTAATTGTGTTGAATTAGGCTTGGCTTGCATGCCGCAAAATGCGCCGTAAAGTTCTGAAATTTTTTCACGTAATTTTTCTTCATCTGCAAAAATTGAAGTTTGTTTTGTAGCCATTAATTCAGCTCTCACTTTTTCTAAATCATCATAAAGTGCTTTATTTGATTTTGATTTCTTGAAGGCAACAGAATCAGCTTTTAATTTTGATTGCAAATTTGTAATGGTATCGATAGTATTAGATAGTTTATTATAAAGTTTTTGTAAAGCCATTGCCTTGTCGTAAACTAATTTTCTATCATTTATACTCAAGTCTTTGTTATCAGCATCATGCACACAATTAACTGAGCTGGTGTATTCTTTATCTTTTATTTTTAATTTGATTGTATATTTCCCAGGTAATATCATCGGAGCATTAAATCCTGCACCGTCCATTTTCGTACTTCCTGCAGCAACACGTGGAGGGTTACCTCTTAAATTCCAATCAACTCTATTGATTCCTTTACGAATTGTTGCTGGTATTGTTTGAACCACATTGCCTTTTTCGTCAATAATATCAATGGTTGCTTTACCTGAACTTACTCTTTCTTTTAAATAGTACTGAATCGATGGTCGTGAAGGTGCATTGTAAGCGCCCCAACCGCCAGAAACTTCAGGTCCGCCCCAACCAAATTTGCCATTGTTCAAAGTGATATCAGGTGTAGGAAAAATAAATACTTCTTGACTAACTGTTTCAGGATTTAAATTTCTGATGGGTCTGATATCATCTAATATATAAATTCCTCTACCATGTGTTCCAACAATTAAGTCGTGGGTCTTAGGATGAATTTGAAGATCGCGAACAAGTCCGTATTCAGGCATATTATTTTTCATTCTAAACCAATTTGTTCCACCATCTAAGGTGCAGAATAATCCCATTTCAGTTCCTAAAAAAAGGAGATTTTTATTGTTAGGATCTTCGATTATTTTATGCGCGAATGAATTAAACTCTTTACTGTCTAATCGAACCCATGTTTTACCTAAATCGGTACTTTTTCCTAAATAGGTTTTATGATCACCATACATATGATTATCGAATGTTGCGTACACCGTATTTTTATCAAATTGCGATGGTTGAATACTACTTACCCAAGTTTGTTTTGCAATTCCACATAACGGAATATTCATTGAAACATTGGTCCATTTTAAACCACCATCTAATGTGTATTGCAGATTTCCATCATCAGTTCCAGCCCAAATTAAATTTTCATCGAGAGGTGATTCAGCAATTGTAAATACGGTGCAATGGTTTTCTGCAGATGTATTATCGGCACTTAATCCACCACTATCCTCTTGTTCTTGTTTCTTTTTGTCGTTCGTGGTTAAATCGGGTGAAATTCTTTTCCAATTTCTACCTTGGTCATTCGACTTATAAATATATTGAGCTGCTACATATAAATTCTTTGGATTTTTCTTTCCAGTAACAATGGGTGTATTCCAATTCCAACGAAGTTTTTCTTCTTTCAATGTTTTTTTAGGTTGAATATTTTCTGCTTTCAAAGTGGCCAAATCAATTCGAAACATGTTACCACCTTGATATTCAGCATACGCAGTTCTGCCATCGATATCGGGCATTGTCCAAAATCCATCACCACCAAATAATCGACTCCAATGTGCATTGCCAACGCCGCCCGGTGCTGAACTAGGAGCCATCCAACTTCCATTATCTTGCAAACCTCCGTAAACATTATAAGGTTCTTTTAAATCATGATTTACATGATAAAATTGACCAACTGGTAGGCTTTGTTGAAATATCCAAGTGATACCTTTATCGATACTCATGTATACACCTCCATCTGTACCAAGATACATTAGATTTGTGTTTGATGGATTAATCCAAAGTGCATGCATATCACTGTGCACCCAACCTCCATCTGAAGATGCATCAGTAAATGAATAGCCACCATCATCTGAATAAGCAAATTGAAAAGCAGGTCTATATACTCTCTTTTCATCCTTCGGGTCAATAGCAATAGTGCTAAAATAAAATGGTCGTGCGCAAACATTCATGGTGGCACTTTGGCTTTTCCATGATTCTCCACCATCTTCAGAAATGTATAACCCTGTAGCTTTGCTCTCAATGATAGCAATCATTTTCTTAGGATTGCTTGGTGCAAGTGTCATGGCAATTCTTCCAAATGGTTTTGCTGGAAGACCATTATTAATTTCTTTCCAAGTTGCACCACCATCTACACTTTTAAATAATCCACTTCCATCTCCACCTGAATTAAAACTAAAAGGTTGACGACGAAATTGCCACATAGATGCAAACAGGATATTCGGATTATTAGGATCCATTAATAAATCGGCACATCCTGTTTTTACATCTTTATATAATATTTTTTTCCAAGTAGCACCAGCGTCCTCTGATTTATATAAACCTCGATCATCATCATCGCTCCATAATGGACCCGGCACAGCAACATAAATGATATTTGAATTGGTTGGATGAACCATGATTTTTGAAATATGTTCAGTGCTATCTAATCCAATCTTTTTCCAATTATCGCCACCATCTGTTGATTTATATAATCCATTTCCAATAGAAACAGAATTACGCATATTGCTTTCGCCTGTTCCGACATAAATCGTACTTGGATTTTTTTGGTCGATTGCAATGGCGCCAATTGATTGGCAATACTTGTCAAATATTGATTTGTAAGAAGTGCCAGCATTCACTGATTTCCAAACGCCTCCACCAGCAGTGCCTACAAAAATGGTTTTGCCATTATCATTATTCACACCTTCAATTGAAGTGATACGACCACTCATCGTTCCTGGTCCTAAAGCGCGTGCCTCCATTACGCCAAACATAGATGAGGTAATATTTGTTTGCGCTTGCGCATTAAATGCAAACAAAAGACTAGCTATGAAAAATATTTTTTTCATGATTGATTATTTTAAAAGTAAAAAAATAAGAATTACACTGATAGAGGTGAATGATTGCTTTTCTTTTAAAAAGCTATCATTCAATATTCAAAACTGCATAAGGTTTCTAAACCTTATTATTTCATTTCGCTGAGTGCCTTCGGTTCAAAAATTGAAGCATCTTTAATTTTATTGATAGCTACACTTTTAGTTTCCATGTCACCCATGTCACCACCTTGCGACATCGCTACTACAATTCCTTCTTCCAATTGTTTGTAATTTGAAAAAGTAACAGTTGTTTCTCTCTCCTTACCATTTGCTTTTCTTTTTGCAACTTCTTTTATAATATGGAAATTAGATGCATCAATATAATAGGTTGATACTTTACCTTCTTTATCTGTCAATGTTATTTTGTGACATTCTGTTCCTTCAACATCATCTTTACCTAAATACTCAATTTTTTTACCCAATTCTTTATAAGTAATAAATTTATCCATAATATCTAAATCGTCTTGTGATGATTTTACATCATCTGCTGTAACCGGTTCAGGCTTAGTTTGACCTTCAAATGGTGAAAAGTTCCAACCGGCTTTATCTGTCATAATTTCATAACCGCTCTGACCCATGACACTGTAATCTACCCTCACTCCTTTATTCTGTAATTGGTTGACCGTCACTTTAATTATCACTCCTCCTTGTTTCATTTCTAATTCAGAGGTCATTGAATTTACCTTTTTCCAATTCTCGGCACCACCTATGGCTTTGATATGATTGTTGACAATTTCATCTACTTCTTGAGCAAATAAACTGTTTGAAAATAATGCCATAACAAGCATCATTGAAATTGAAATTATTCTTTTCATTTTTATTGTTTTTTTAATTTGAAACCAAAAGTAGAAATTGAAGATTATATTTTCTGTTAAAATTTGATGAGTGGCAATAAATCTATTTCAGTGTGTCAGAATATATATTGGGTTTTTCAATTAAGATTTTGAAACGGCAGTTATTTATTTATTCTATCTAGGAATTCAAATTATTGAAGGGCTTTCTTAAGGTTTGTAGTTTGTAAGTAAGGTTCTATGTAGCCTTGTATTAATCATGTTTACCATCGATTTAATTTAGAAAACACCTAATTTATTGACTTTGAGATCCTTGTTACTAAGATTTTCTAACCTAAAAAAAGAGACTTTCTGATAGGCTAAAGTGCATTAAAAAAAGTGTTTGAGTTTTTTATTCGGTTAAATAATACTGACTATTATAATATCAAATATAGTTTTTCTTTGCATACTCCTTTTAAGTAAAACACTTTTTGGATAAAGCACGCATAGAATTCCAACTGAACAATCTATTTTTATTATTGTAGTAACAATTTAAAATATCTTCAATAATTAAAGTAAATTGATTGATTCATTCTACTTCGCAAAGATATTATTTACTTTAAATTTATAAATTATAGCCTAAAGACGTTAGGGGTGGGATGCTTCGACATAAGAGATTCTGCAGGAACAGTTTCAATTTTAATATGACACATCATTGAATGTAAATGATAATCAATAATGAAGCTTTTATTTATTAAGATAGAAATGTAAATTACATTAAACCATAATTCTTTCCTCTAAACGATTCATAGCTCATTCATTATTTAGCGATAATTTGTGAGCGCTTACTCAAATTATAGATGTTTGACTATTTGAAAAGTTTTAATCTTAGCTTAGAAGGTAGAAGTATTCTATCATTTAAATTATTTTTCATAAACAAAATTAATTTTTGACAACGGAAGTTCTAATTTCATTTTTTCTAAATAGCGCAAAATAGTTGAGTAAAGTTGTATAAATGTAATTTTATAACTATTATTGATGAATGAAAAGAATTGTGCTATTGTTTAGCCTATATCTAATAACTAGCTCGATTGGTTATTCTCAAAAAGTAGATAAAGAATGGGTAGAAACAGCAATTACCTATAGATTAGATTATCCTGACGATGATGCGCTTATGCTAAGTAGCCATGAGAAATATAGCTTTGAAATTTCCTACTCAGATAAAAATAATCCTCAAGTTGTTGCTTATAAAGATGTTGTTGAAAAATACATTGCTTTAAAGGAAAATAAGAATTTAGCATTTGGTGATGGGTATGATAGTTATAGTGAGATAACTAAATTATTTGGAAATCAAAATTTAGGTAAAGATTATAAACGTACTCCCTTTCAAATCAACGATCGCGAATATGTCTCTGATTAAATGTTTGATAATGATGCGCGATACAAATATTTAATACTGCCATTGTATTCAGTTGGATTAAGGTATTTGGGAGGTTATACAAAAAAGTATTCTGATGTTCGATATCTCACTTCTTCCTATTTTATTAGTAAATTTCCTTGTCTTACAAAAGAAATTGAAATTGAAATTCCGATGGATTTAGATTTAGAATTAAGAGAATTTAATTTTGAAGGTTATAACATTGAGAAGAAGATATCAGAAAATACGAAAAAACAAATCCGTACTATTTTATATTCAATCTCAAAAGTGAATGGGGTAGCATCAGAGATTAATACACCTAATTTGTCTAAAGTATATCCGCATATCGTGTTCGTTGCAAAAAGCTTTAAAGATAGACATGAAAATAAAGTTCAAATTTTTGAGAATACAAAAGATATTTATAATTGGTATAAATTACTGGTAGCCAAAATAAAAGACAACGATTTGGACCTTCAAACAGTTGCTAATAGTTTAACCAGAGGCAAAACTTCTGATATTGAAAAAATAAAATCTATCTACTATTGGGTTCAAGATAATATTAAATATATTGCTTTTGAAAGAGGAATTGCTGGGTTTCAACCTGAGGCAGCTTCCCTTGTTTACAAAAATAAATTTGGAGATTGCAAAGGCATGGCTAATTTGCTCGCAACTTTATTAAAATTGGCGGGTTTCGATGCCCGACTAACCTGGATTGGAACAACTGATAATAATTACAATTATTCTTTACCTAGTATAATTGTAGATAATCATATGATCTGTGCTTTGAAGTTGAATGGTAAATATTTTTTCTTGGATGGAACAGAAAAATATATTGCATTTGATGATTATGCTCAACGTATACAAGGTAGACAAGCACTTATTGAGGATGGGGATAATTTCATAATTGAGAGTTTACCTTTATTGCCAATTGAAAGAAATAAATATACAGAGAATAAAATAATTACTATTGAAGGCAACAACTTGAAAGCAAGTGTTTCTGAAACTTTTAAGGGTGAAAATCAAACAAATTTCTTAAGAGCAATAAATGATGTACCTGTAAACAAACAAGATAAAATTTTAACTAAGTTCTTGAGTAAAGACAATAAGAATTTTGAAATTGTAAATATTTCTGAAAAAATTTTTGAAAGGAGAGAGAGCCCAATCATTTTTAATTATGAAGTGATTATTTCAAATAATCTAACAAAATACGATAAAGAAGTCTACCTCTCAATTGATTTTGCGAATGATTTGGAAGAGTTAATTACTGACGAAAAAAGAAAGAATGCTATTGAAGTTGAAGAAAATATTTTTAGAGAATATTTTACTGAACTCGAGATACCTGAAGGGTATGTGTTGAAACAATTGCCTAATAATCTTGATATCTCGGCTGATCATTATTCATTTGATGTTAAATACACTACAGATGGAAAAAAGGTTCGTCTCAATAAAAAAATACTTATGAAAGCTCATATTCAAGAATACAAGAACCTAACGAAATGGAACTTGGATTTGAAGAGATTGAAAGAAACGAATAATGAACAAATAATACTTCAAAAACTTTAACAGGATATGAAAAAAATCTATATTCTTTATATACTTATTAGTGTCTCTTTTTTTGCATTTTCTCAGACTAGAAGGGAAGAGAGAGTTAAAGAAATAAAAAAGCAAGGGGCATTTAATCTTTTTGATCTTGACATTGATGACTTAGATTTTGTATACTATCAAATACCAGAAAATTATAAAAAGGAACCAGCAATTATATTATGTCAATCTACAAAATACATTTGTGAAGCAACCTCTGAATTTAGCCCATATATAAGTCGTATGCATCGAAAAGTGGTGATAGTTGAAAAGGCAGCTTTAGAAGATTTTTCAACGCTTTACTTCGATCTAGATTTAATAAAGGGTAAGGATAAAATTGCTATAAAACTTATAAAACCTGACGGTAAACAAAATGTCATAACTGGTATGGATGCGATTAAGGTTGAAAAAGGAAATATACCTAGCGTTTATCGTTCAGCTTTTGATGGTGGTAATATTGAATATTATAAAATGGCAATTCCAAATTTAGAAGTTGGAGATACCTTGGAATATTTTTTAGAGAAGAATAGCCTATTATCAAATGTAAGCCTACTTGGAGTAAGTAATTTCGGAAAACTTTATTATTATTTAAATAAGAGATATCCAATAATAAAGCAAAAGATTGAGTTTCAACTCTCGAAAACCTTGTCTCTAACTTGTAAATCTGTTTTTGGAGCTCCAGAAATTAAACCAATCGAATTAGAACGAAGAGGAATGCATGGTTTTTTGTTTATTGACAGTTTTCGTGCGCAAATTGAAGATGAACGTTGGTTAGCCGAGGCTCGTGAATTACCTCATATTAAGTTTAGCATTTTGCATTACAAAGATAAGGTGCATAATTTTGTTTCTGATGAAGTTGAAATTGCCAAATCAAGTGTCACTCTTTCTGAGATGAAAGATAGATTTGCTAATACTATTCAATATGGAAAGTTGAATAAATATTTGATTGCAACCGAGCTTGGTTTAATGAAGAGAAATTTTAGAGAGATAGATAATGAGGATACCCTCGTAGAACTTATTTATAACCACATTAGATCATTAAGTAGGGGTTCCTTTTATCCCATGAATGATGAAGCTTTCACAGGTCTCTTCTTTGAAGCTCTTCAAAAGTATGATATTAAGGCTGATTTAATAGCAGTGCCTAATCGTTTCTTGTCAGATAGTAAGAATTTAGTATTCTCGTCGGAATTGATCTTTTGTTTAAAATATAAGGACAAATTTATTTACCCAGGACAATCAAATTCAAATGTATTTGAAAAAGATAAAGCTTTTGACGGTCAAACTGGATTCATTGCCATAATGGATAAAAAAGGTGCGAAGGTTGATGAAGTTAAAGAAATAATTTTACCTACTTCGACTTATTCTGAAAATTTTGAAACAAATTATTATGATGTTAGAATACCAGAAAATAATTTCGATCATATAAAAATAATAGATACTTGTTATTATGGTGGAATGATTAAAAGAAATTACAATTCATTTCTTACAAAATTGATGGAATTGAATATAAAGGATGATAATAAATTTCTTTTTATGAAAGATGAGAAAGAATATGGCAATAAATTAAGAATTGAAGAAGAAAAAAATAAGAAAAAGGAAACAAAGAAATCCGAATATGAAGAATTTATTACAGAATTGAAAGAAAGGTACTCGAACAGCTACTCAAAGGTAATTTCGATCGATACTTTTATTCATTTACAAACAGGAACAAGACCTGGAAAACCGATTTTGTCAGACAAAACTGAATTTACCTTGGCTGATATGACTAAAAAGGTAGGTGATAAATATTTAGTTGAGCTAGGTAAAATTATTGGTTTACAAGCAGAGGTTAGCAAAGATGAAAGAGTTCGTTTAAATAATATTTGGCTTGACTTTCCAAAAGAGTTGAACAATACAATTAGATTTAAAATCCCAGATGGATATATTGCTGAGGGATTAGAAAATTTTAATTTCAATGTTGATAATGAAGCAGGTAAATTTTCAAGTAAAGCACTACTCGAAAATGGTTATGTTATAATCACAACTCAAAAAATATACAAGCTAGGATTTATGCCAAAAGAACAATGGCCTAATTTGGTCAACATGTTAGATGCTGCATTTAATTTTACGCAAAAAAAAATGATCCTAAGAAAGTAGGGTTTTCTTTTGGATTTTAATACTTAAATAAATTATAAGAAATTATTACATTAATTAAAACACAGGAAGTAAAGTCTTAATAAAATTAAAAAAAATGAAAAAAATATTACTATTCTTCTCTTTAAATGCATTGCTGATTTTGAATCTTGACGCAAAGGATAAAGAAAAAAAAATTGATTGGTACATAAAAGGCTTTAGTTGGGGAGTGTTGGGCGACTTTGGCACTGGAAAACCTTATACACAATACAATGATAGTTATAATAATTTAGATACGACATTCCAAGGTATTCGAAAACCATTTGGGATCTCCTTCATCTATTTAGGCTTCAATAATCACGTCATTTTAAAGGAATTCAGCACAGAGAAAAGTCTTAGTTTGAATTTTGCGCCTACGTTCGGTATTGGCGCTACTAGAAGCAGATTCTTGAATATTTCAATGCCACTCATGCTGTGCTACAATTCTGGTAATATTTCCACTTATAATTCAAAACGCGATTTTGGAATTACTGTAGGACTTGGTGCGGAATTTATAAAAGCAGGTTTAGTCAAACTCACTGATGAGGATGAAGATATTTTTGATTATTCAGGTGGATTAGTTGGTTATGATAAAAGAATTCATAATATTATTCAGCCTTGTATGAACCTCGGTTTAAGATACTTTACTAAAGGGTCTCATGCGCAAGAAATAAATTTTAAATTTGGTATGCGATCTGATAAGGTATATGATATTTATGATAAAGCACCCTTAGGAAATAATAATACCTCGCTTAATTTTTGGGCGAGAATTATGATGGTTCATTATATTAGATACTAGTGTTATTCAATTA
>DAOOQH010000110.1:0-11290 GCA_035388625.1 Chitinophagaceae bacterium
GGGTAATATCGTTACCATTGTTGGTGCAGGTACCACAAGTATTACAGCTTCTCAAGCAGGGAATGCAGATTATCTTCCAGCAGTTGATGTATCTCAAAATCAAATTGTGAATGTTGCGGGTTTAATTTCTCAAACTATCACTTTCAATGCATTACCTAATGTAATTTACGGTAGTTCTCCAGTTACGCTTACAGCTACAGGAGGTGCTTCTGGAAATCCAATTACATACACAAGTTCAAATACAAATGTTGCAACCATAGCTGGAAATACAATGACTATTGTTGGTGCGGGTTCAACAGTTATTACTGCATCTCAAGCTGGGAATGCAAATTATGAGCCAGCACTTGATGTAATGCAAACACAAGTTGTTGATGTAAAAGAATTAACCGTTCCAAGTGCAAGTGCCGATAATAAAGTATATGATGGTAATAATATCGCAACAATATCTAACCTTTCACTTACTGGTGTAGTTGGTTCAGATAATGTTGTCGTAACTGGTGGTGGAACGTTTGCTTCTACCAATGTAGGCACAGCAATAGCTGTTTCAACTAATTTAGTTCTCTCTGGTACACATGCTTCAAATTATTCAATAACACAACCTTCAGGATTGACTGCAGATATTACTACTGCAGCTCAGGTAATTGATTTTCCAGCTATTCCAGTAAAAACATTTACATCAGCTCCATTTGCCTTGACTGCAACAGGTGGTACTTCAGGAAATCCAATTACTTATATAAGTGATAATCCGCTTGTAGCGACTATATCAGGCAATACGGTAACTATTACGGGTGTTGGAACTGCAAATATTACAGCCTCTCAAGCTGGAGATGCAAATCATTCAGCAGCAGTTGATGTCGTTCAAATCTTAACAGTAACTCAAGCAACTCAATTCATCACATTTGCCGCTTTACCAAATAAAGTAATTGGTGATCCTTCATTTACATTAACTGGAACAGCAAGTTCAACTTTGGCTGTCACATATACTAGTTCAAATCCATTGGTTGCAACCATTTCAGGTAATACAGTAACTCTTGTAGGCGCTGGAACAACTTCAATAACAGCTTCTCAAGCAGGAGATTTAAATTATTTACCTGCGACAGACGTTATTCGAACTTTAACTGTAACCTATCCATTAATTGCTGCATGGGATTTTTTCGGTCAGAATACAATAGCAACATTTGCAGCAACTACATTTAATTCTAATTTAGTTTCAGCTTCGAATGCGAACAATATTACACGTGGCTCAGCAGCAGCAGCAAGTGCGGGTGGTAATTCATTTAGAACAGTTGGTTTTAAAAATAATGGTATCAATGTTGATAGTAACGATTATTTTCAAACCACTTTAACTGCAACATCTGGTCATTCATTGTCTCTATCTTCTATCAATGCAAATTTTGCAGGAACAGCTAGTTTTGCAGCTACACCTGGAGTTACATCACAATTTGCTTATAGTTTAGATGGAACAAATTTCACTTTAATTGGTTCGCCATTTGTTACAATAGGAACACCAGCAAGTTCACCATTAATTGATCTAACTTCAATTCCAGCATTACAAAATGTTCATGCATCAAAAACTGTAACGATTCGTTACTTTGCGAGTGGACAAACTGCCACAGGTGGATGGGGCTTTATTTCAGCAGCAACAGGTACAAATGGTTTAGCATTTGGAGGTAGCTTAAATGTTTGTGTGCCTACAACTAATACTACCAATTTAACAATTTGCTCAAGCGCTTTACCATACACATGGAATTCACAAATTATTACAACGGCTGGTACCTATACAAATACAGGTATCAACGTACAAGGTTGCGACTCGAACGAGGTTTTAGTTTTAACTGTAAATTCATGTTCTTCTACAACTTTAAATTTGAATTGTTTTATTGAAGGCTATTGGGATGGCACAAGTGCAATGCTTCCTGTATTAATGAATCAAGGTCAGCCAAATACCGCAACCGAATGTGATAGCATTACTGTTGAATTATATAATCCAGCCACCTTGCCTGCTGCACCTCCATATACACCTGATTATTCAACCGTTGCTATGTTAAATACAAATGGTACAGCAACAGCAAACTTTACTAGTTCAATTACTGGTAATTATTATATTGTTATAAAACACAGAAGTGCATTACAAACATGGTCGGCTTCTCCAGTCGCAATGAGTAGTTCAGTAAATTATAATTTTACAACTTCCGCTTCTCAAGCTTATGGTAGTAACCAAGTAGAAATAGCGCCAGGTGTCTTTGCTTTATATAGTGGTGATATTGTTGTTGACGAAAATATGGATCTTTTAGATTTAGGTCTTGTTGAATCCGATATTAGTTCATTTATTTTCGGATATGCATCCACTGATTTAAATGGAGATGGGAATGTAGATTTATTGGATAGTCCTATCTTAGAGACTAATATTAGTTTATTTATTTTCTCTGCACATCCTTAATTAGAATCAATTATTTTAAATCAAAAGCGTCTCAATAAAATGAGGCGCTTTTTTTTAACCCAATTAAAACGGTTACAAATTATTATTCAAATAGTTTCAAAATTCTTCAGTCTTCTAAAAAGTATTTATCTTTCAACAATCACTGAGATCATTCTGTCAACATTTATGAATTAGGTTGCAGTATATCTAGAAATGTTAATGTTTATCCTTAAGGATACACCAATATAAGATTTAAGAATCAGAAATGTCTTAGCCAGATCTACTGCTAAAAATAATTCTCACAGATGAATCAGATAACACAGATAAATGCAAAAAATATAGCGTTTATGTTATCTATTGGATTCAACTTTCGGTGTTTCAATTTTGATCTTTTCAAATTATTTAGGCATAAACCATTCTAAAATTTACTCGTGGCTTGCTGAAAGATCTTGACTCATTACGGAAGAATTAAAATTGGTGCACAATAACGGATTATCATAGAAATGTTTGATACTATTTTACTGATGTACTAGACTCAAGTAAAGGTGGTGTTGGTTAACTGAAATCAAATTTTTTTAAAAGCCTTCTCATAATGCGCAAGAGATTTGTTAATATTATTGATAATTGATATTCATAATAATCTAAGAATTGAATAATTTTCTCTCTATTCTTCTGTCTCTAATTCGTCGCCACTAAACATTGACCCCATCACAATATTATAAATTTGTTGTGGTTGGCGGTAGATATTTCTATTAAATCGATTACCTAAAACAATGATTGTAAAATTATCTTGTATGAAGCGGTAAAAACAAGTATTATTTCCATGCCACCATCCGTTATGATAAATAATATTTACACCATCTGGGTAATTGAGTGTTCGCCATCCGAGACCATAATTTTTTATACCTGGTTTTTCAAAACTATAGGGCGAGTAGGCTTCTTTGAGTGTTGATGGTTTAATGAACTTACCCGAATAAAGGGCCTGGTCCCATTTGTATAAATCTTTTACTGTACTATAAACGCCTTTATCTCCAACCACACCATCATAATGCATATCGGGTTCAATTTGCCATTTATAATTATAACAAAATGTGGCAGTACAAATTCTTTCTTCCGATGGGTCAATGACAAATGTATTATCCATACCGATTGGAGTAAACAAAAAACGTTTCATAAAATACTTAAACTTCATGCCACTTATACTTTCAACAATTGAAGCAAGTATTGCATAATTTGAATTGCTATATCGAAACGCTGTATTGGTTTTGAAATTTTGTTTTGGTTGTTTGGTTGCAAACCAATTTAAAACATCATCATTGTCTAAGTATTTTTTTTCAATTGGCTTCGAAACAAATTTTATATAATCAGGCAATCCACTTCGATGATTTAATAGCATACGTATTGTCAAATCTTGATATGGAAAATTAGGAATATATTTAGTTACAAGGTCATCAAATGCCAAAAGACCTTTATCTTTTAAGAGCAAAATAGCGCCACTAGTTAATGTTTTAGATGTAGATGCTAATTGACTTTGCGATTCAGATGTCCATTTTGCACCACTTTCTTTTTGACTGACACCATAATAACGTTCATATAAAATTTTGCCTTTATATCCAACCAATACGCTACCATTAAATCCTGCTAAAACCTGACGTTGATAAAAAGTATCAAGATTATAAATCATTTGTTTGCAAACAGGATCAGTGGTATCATTATAGCTTAAATTAACTCGACTGAATTTAGGGGCTGAATCAGGTATTGCAGCTTGCGATCCATTTTTGAAATCGCATGAAACAAGAATGAAAACGAATATGGATAAATAAAAGGGTTTTAAGAATTTGATACGCATACTGCCAAAAATAATTTAATATATTCTTACAAGAATGTTAAAGTATTAAGATGGCTGTGTATAAATATTTCTAATAAACTTACTTAATATACAACGCTTGCGTTATCCGTTACGCGACCATGTTCGGTGCGCAAAATACGTGAACGAAATTTTTGGAGAATACTATAATCGTGTGTGGCCATAATAATGGCTGTTCCATAATCAACACAAATTGAGTGAAGCAATGCCATAATTTCATCTGAGGTATCAGGATCTAAATTTCCGGTTGGCTCATCCGCTAAAATTAATTTTGGATTATTTAATAAAGCACGCGCAATATCAACGCGTTGTTGTTCGCCACCACTCATTTCGTAAGGCATTTTATTTCCTTTTCCTTTTAATCCTACTTTGCCAAGTACACTATCTATTTTTTCCTGCATCAAATTTTTGTCAGTCCAACCAGTTGCACGTAAAACAAATAATAAATTTTCATTGACATTTCGATCAGTCAATAATTGAAAATCTTGAAACACAATGCCAAGGTTTCGACGAAGAAAGGGAACATTTTTCCATGTTAGATCACGCAAATTAAATCCACAAACATCGCCTTCACCTTGAAGCAATGGAATATTTCCATACAAGGTTTTTAATAGGCTTGATTTGCCCGTTCCTGTTTTGCCAATCAAGTAAACAAATTCACCTTTATGAATCGTGAGGTTTACATCACCTAATATTAGAACACCGCCTTGGTAAATTTGGACGTTATTTAATTTTAAAACAATTTGTTGGTTGTCGATCATAACATGAAATCTTAGTTCGCAAAAATAAACTAAGTGTTTGTAATCGTCCTAATAAAATTTTAATGGCTTTATGATAGCTAAATAGAATGGAAGAAAAAGGCGAAGTATAATATGAAGAAATTAATTTGAGGCAATAGAGGCTGCATTCTATTTAATGAATTTGTTTTCTTTCAAATTTATTTTTGACAACTTAAAGTAAAATCAAAACAGTTTTGGTATGTCGTTGTTTGGAAGTGCTTTGATGATAATTTTATTTAAAGCAATGCAATAATCTTATCAGCTTCCCTTATACCACTTAAGTATGCGCCATGTGCAGTAGAAAAATAGTCTACTTCAGTATGTTCACCTGCAAAAAATAGTTTGTCATTAATTTCTTCAGCAAGGTCATCAAAATGTTGCATTTCTGTGCCAACGGCCGTATAAGAATAAGCCCCAAACGAATTTTCATCTGATTGCCATTTGGTTCTAACCATATTGGTAGGGTTTGGAATAAGATTCCCGTATATATCTTTTAAGTGAATCATAATTTCATCAATGATTTGGGCATCGGTCATTAATTCAGTTTGTCGAGCAGCCTCTGCATAAGCAAAAGTCATAAGTGCATTTACATTTGTATTTACTTTTTTAATATTGACAAAGTAATTAAACTTGTCTTTAATTTCTGGTGTATACGAAATATATTGTTTGTCATCCCAAAAAGGTGTATCCCAAATGAGTAAAAATTTATTCACGCAATTCATACCGATAGCTTGAATTGCATTTTGTTTTGAGCTGGGTAATGCAGGCACAAACTGAATTGAGTTAGATTTTAAAACACCTAATGGCACTGTTACCAAAACATAGTCAGCTTCACTTTCGTTTCCATTATGTGTAATTTTTATTGTAGTATTTGAATAATCGATTTTAGAAACTTTCTGATTGAGTTGAATATTTAGGCCTGTTGCTAGATAATTTGGTATATGATCATAACCATTGGTCGCAATTCGCTCTTCACCATCAAATTCCTCACCTTCGTTATATAAGGTTGATGATAATTTATTTAAATCTCCAGTATCAAATGTGATATAAGTTGATAATAAAAATTTCCAAAGCCGATCGTTTATTTTTGCAGGATATAAGCTATTAAAAATGGTTTCAAAACTTTGATTGTTACTACCAACATTCATCAGCGAATTTACAATGTTCTCAAGTTCGGTTTCAGCGTTATCATAGGTTGTAGCGCTTCTTAAAGCACCACCCATATCATATGAAATTCTACTACTGTCGTCTGTGAATTCAGTGTTCATCCCTGCCTGATTCGCAAGTAAACTTATTGGATTTCCGTTAGTTCCATGAATCCAACTTGCACCTTCGTCAAATGCTATACCTAAACTTCTATTGGTTTTTAATCGTCCGCCAACTTTGTCTTGCGATTCAAGCACAATGACTCGAAACCCTTTTTCGTTCAGTTTTTTTGCAGCCGCTAAACCAGAAATTCCAGCACCAACGATGATAACGGTTTTATTATTTGGATTTATTTTATCATCATCTTTTCGGCAAGAACTTGCTAGTATAGATGGGGTAAGTAAAAGAATAGGTAATCCTTTAATTGTGTCTTTAATAAATTTTCTTCTTTGCATATTTAAAAGCTTGTCAAATATTCAGATGGACTATATTAGTCTAAATTCAAAGCAAAATCAAAAGTAGCGGATGGATTTAAAATAATAAATAAAAGTTTGATTTCAAGTTTATTTATTCGCATTTCATTTGTTCTGCATTGTTGAAGAAAAATAGTTGATGATTAAATCCTATAAACCTCAAATTATAGATAACTTATCATATAATTAAAAATGGCGCAAGCCTAAAAAGACCAACGCCATTTGTGGATTTTAGATTAAGATTTAAAGTTCTACTATCCTAGTTATATGAATAGACAATTTGAGTTTACTGTCGACTCAATTCAAAATGTATGGGTAATGTATAATACACTTTAACAGGCTTCCCATTATTTTTTCCTGCTTTCCATTTTGGCATGTCTTTAATAACACGCATCGCCTCTTCGTCGCAGCCATAACCTAGACTTTTTAAAACCGACATTTCATCAATATCGCCATCTTTATTGACAACAAATCCGATCACTACTTTTCCTTCTCTTTCATTTTCGACTGCCTTAGAAGGATATTTGATATGGGCGCTTAAATAATTAAACAGGGCATCTTCACCACCTGGAAATTCAGGATATTGTTGCAAGTCCATTTCAGTAGTATAAGTCATTTCAGGTTCTTTTGGCAATTCGATGAAATTGCCTGAAGCAGCTGGTCCACCGCCACCGGCATTCGCTGGATCGAAACTTCCGGTTGGCAATTCAGGCCCTTCGGGTCCTTGTGGGCCTGGGTCAACAATCGGTAAATCGATAGGAGGTTCAATTGGATCTATTACCTCTGTTGGTTTAACAATTTCGGTAGGGACGGTTGGAGTAGGAGGTTCTTCAATTTTAGTTGTGGTTGAGCCTGTATTAGGAAGTTCTGTATTCACATCTATAATTGTGTGAATTACAGGGCCTTTATCAATTGGGTATTCAACTATTTCTTTATCAGTTAATAAACCTGCAATAAGCGGTGCGGATACAGCAACGAGTGCAAAGACTAGTGAAATAACAACAGCGTTTCGAGCACGCTTTTGGTAGTTTTTGCGAAGTTCATAAGCGCCATATTCTTTGTTTCGTTCATTGAAGATGATATCAAGGATATCGGTTTGGAGGATTTTCTTCTTGTCCATTTTATACGGTTTTGGTGACGTATAATTATAGCATGACTGAAATTATTTTGGTGAAGTAAGCCTCATTACATAAGTATCGATGTTTAAATGTATAACGTCGTGTTAAAATTTTTATTGCCTATTTTTATTTATTTTCTAAAAAATAGTTTTCAAATGCAATTGGGCGGCACACACGCTTTATACTGTTACGCCGCATTCCGCTTCGCTTCATTTGCGGGGTATTCGCTTCAATTCCTGACCGAAGTGTCAGGACCGCAATACACGATCAATTGAAGATTGTTTTTTCATTCTATTTTAAGAAGAGCACTTTTTTATGGCAAATAAACATTTAAAACAGTGTTCTTCGACAGAATGGTTAATTGCATTTGCGTTAGGGATAGTAGGGAAAAGCCCGCACCCCGAAGTAGAAAAATGAAATGAGGAACGAATGAAATTTTGCACTTTCGGGAGTGGACTTGAACCGAATAGCCCGCCCGAACGCCCAAAATAGTTGCAATTAATTTTTACTATATCTTTTTTTATAGTATGTTAGTGCACTAATTACGGAATATGAATATTGGAATATTAAAAGAACCTATCGGCGAAAACAGGGTGTCGGCCCTACCTGAAATGGTTGCCAACTTTATAAAATTAAATGTAACCATGATGGTTGAGTCGGGTGCTGGTAATGCAGCCTTTGCAAGCGATGATGATTATAAAAAAGCTGGAGCTACCATTCATTCGCGCGAAGAGGTTTTATCTCAATCAGATATTTTATTATCGATTACGCAACCGACAGAAAATAATTTTAAATCGAAAGCAATTATATTAGGGGTATTTCAGCCCCTTTTTAATTTTCAATTGATGAAGGAATGGGCGAGTAAGGGCTATACCACTTTCAGTATGGATACTATACCTCGAACCACTCGCGCACAATCAATGGATGTTTTAAGTAGTCAGGCCAATATTGCAGGATATAAAGCCGTATTGCTAGCTGCTACAACCTATAGCCGTTACTTTCCGATGTTTATGACGGCTGCAGGAAGTATTACACCCGCTAAAATGTTGATTTTAGGCGCAGGTGTTGCAGGTTTACAAGCCATTGCTACAGCTAAGCGTTTAGGTGCCGTGGTTGAAGTATTTGATACACGACCTGCTGTAAAAGAGGAGGTGATGAGTTTGGGTGCAAAATTTGTAGAAGTTGAAGGTGCAGCCGATGCAAGTAAAGCTGGCGGTTATGCCGTTGAGCAAACAGAAGAATTTTTACAAAAGCAAAAACAAAAAATTGCAGAGAGTGCAGCCAAAGCTGATATTATTATTTCTACTGCACAAATACCCGGTAAGAAAGCCCCAATACTTATTACAAAGGAAATGATTGCCAATATGAAGTCGGGAAGTATTATTGTTGATTTGGCTTCGGTAACAGGAGGAAATACTGAATATACCAAGAATAATGAAACGGTTGTAGTCAACAATGTGAGTATCATTGGTAATTCAAATTTGCCTTCGATGCAATCGTCGGATGCAAGTAAAATGTATGGCAAGAATATTTATAATTTTTTAAAACTCATCATCGATAAAGATGGGCAAATCAACCTCAATTTTGAGGATGATTTAGTGAAAGGTACTTGCATTACCCACGACGGAAATATTGTGAATGAAAGAACAGCACAATTACTAGCTTAACACTGGTGTATAATTCGTTTGATTAAAATAAATCTTAAAATAAAAATATTAATATGGAATCTTTAGCAAATTTTTTTAGCGAAAATTATAATATGATCACGATCGTTATCCTTTCTATTTTTTTAGGAATAGAAGTGATTTCGCGTGTGCCTTCTGTACTTCATACACCTTTAATGAGTGGTGCCAACGCCATACACGGTGTTGTAATTATTGGTGCCATTATTGTAATGGGACAAGCCGAGCAAGATAATTATTTGTCTCTTGTGTTGGGTTTTTTGGCTGTTATTTTAGGAACGCTGAATGTAGTGGGTGGTTTTGTGGTAACGGATAGGATGTTGGAAATGTTTTCGAAAAAGAAAAGTGCCGGAAATAAGAAATAGGAAAACAGAAATACGAAATTCGAAAACAGAAATACGAAATTCGAAATACGAAATGGGAAATAAGAAATACGAAATGCAAAATAAGAAATTCGAAATGGGAAAATCGAAATGGGAAAATGAGATTGGAAATATGAAATACGAGAATTGAAATCCATAAATTAAAAGTAAATGAATGAAACGAAAAAAATATATGACCTGGAGCAACGAACAAAACTGTTTGGTTTGGCAGTTCGTGATTTTTGTCGTCCATTAAAAAAAGATATAATAAATTCAGTGTATATAAATCAGATTATTAGGTCAAGTTCGTCAATAGGTGCTAATTATATTGAGGCAAATGACAATTTGGGCAAAAATGATTTGATGATGCGCATTAGAATTTGTAAAAAAGAAGCCAAAGAAACTATTTATTGGTTAGATTTTTTAATTCATGAAAACGACAAAATAAAAGAAAACTTATCACTAGAAGCCAATGAACTAATGTTGATATTCGGCTCAATATTAAGAAAACTTACAATCAATAATTAACACAATTCGAATTTCGAATTTAAAAATTTAGAATTTATAAACATATGCAAAACTTCATTTTATTATTATCATACTTAATAGGTTCAATTTCATTTATTGTAGGCTTGAAGATGTTATCTCATCCTGATACCGCACGAAAAGGAAATTTATATGCGGCAGTAGGTATGACTATTGCTATTTTAGGGACCATGTTTTTATACACCAATAAAGAGGGTGAACATTTAGGTAATTTAATTTGGATATTTCTGGCATTAATTATTGGTTCGGTCATTGGTACCATGATGGCAAAAAAAGTACAAATGACAGCTATGCCCCAAATGGTAAGTTTGTTTAATGGGATGGGAGGCGCTTGTGCTGCTATTATTTCGATTGTTGAGTTTAAGCATTTAATACATGAAGGTGGTGGATGCTCAACCGACTTAAATAATTTAACTGCATTGGCAATTCTTTCAGGTTTAGTTATTGGGTCGGTCTCGTTTTTTGGATCTATGGTTGCCTTCGGAAAATTAAACGGTAATATCAATGATAAAACATTACCTATGCAACAAGTGGTGAATATTGGCTTGATGTTATTGATTATGGTTTTAGTGGTTTGCATTATGATGGGTTTGATTACATGTCCAGTTACCTTGTTTTATGTATTGCTTGGTGTTTCTGCTTTATATGGTATTTTATTTGTAATGCCAATTGGAGGCGCCGATATGCCAGTTGTAATTTCATTACTCAATTCGTTTACAGGTGTGGCTGCTGCATGTGGTGGTTTTTTATATGGTAATCCTGTGATGTTAACAGGTGGTATACTTGTAGGAAGTGCTGGTACGATATTAACGATATTGATGTGTAAAGCAATGAATCGTTCATTAACAAATGTTATTGTGGGTGCATTTGGCGGTAATCAAGCTGGTGGAGGTTCAGG
>DAOOQH010000111.1:0-11248 GCA_035388625.1 Chitinophagaceae bacterium
CACCCTCTTGACTAATATTTCGATTAATAAGTGACACAAAATAATTACCTAATGAGATCGTCAATAACCAAAACAACATAATGGTACTTTTCATTGAAACCGGCGCTTGTGAATACGCATACTCTAATCCTGTTAAGTAAACCAAGATCTCCGCAATCGTTAAAAGTAAGTAGGATAATATTTGCCATAATACCGACGGCGATTCTCCAACATCAATTCTAACTTGTAAAAAATAAATGATCACAAAAGATAAAATCAATAATATAAATCCAAACAGTATTTTTCGATGCTCTGTAAAATTGAATCCTCTTTTTTCTATCAACGGATAAATTATTGTCCCGATGAGTGGCGTTAAAATAAGTATCATAATGGGATTGGCCGCTTGCACTTGCTGAGGCAATAAAGTTAAACCCCAAATATTTAAATCTAATTTAGTAGCTTGTATCACCCACTCTGAAGTACTTTGATCGCTCAACATCCAATAGGCTGGTGCAAAGGCGAAAAGCGAAAGTACTTTCCATACCGAAAAAATAGCCTCTACCGCCGAAGATGAAAATTTTTCTAGTGCAATGTTCTTAGCCTTCTCTCCTTTCACAATTCGATTCATTTTTGTTAGTATATAAAAATTGATAGCCAAAAAATTCTCTTTAGGAAAACCAGCTGGTGGTATTCTTCTATACTTTTTGCGACCTGCATAAAAAAGCAAAGTAGCTAAAAACATTAAAATACCAGGCACTCCAAAAGCAATTTTCGGACCAAACTTTGTTAGCAAATAGGGTATGAATAAGGTTGAAAAAAATGAACCAAAATTAATACTTAAGTAAAATAAACTAAATGCCTTACCAATAAGTGATTTGTTCGTTTCATCAAACTGATCGCCAACATTCGCCGATACACATGGCTTAATTCCTCCAGATCCTATAGCTATCAATACAAGTCCAGTCATAAATAATGAATAATTATCAGTGAACCCAGCCATAAAAAAATTACCAATACAGTAAACTAACGAAAGCCATAATATGACCGCATACTTACCCAAAAACCAATCGGCAATTAAAGCACCAGCAATAGGCATTAAATAATTTAATGTGATAAAAAAATGTGTGGCTTCATTTGCTCTGGCCTCAGCACCTGCTTGCAATAATGGATCTCCCGTAGGATTAAAAAAATGGGTAGTGAGGTAAACAGTTAAAATAGCACGCAAACCATAATAACTAAATCTTTCAGCGGCTTCATTTCCAATGATATATTTGATGGATGAAGGGAATTTTACATTAGACATATTTTACAATTTTATGCAAATTGAAAAATGAAACTTAAGCGAACAATGCAATTTCGCTGTGCTGAATGAAATAGTGGTTGATAGGAGGTCTATGCTCGATGAGATGATTAAAGCCCCGTAAATAAACGCGATAAATTCTCTTTATAATTTCGACTCAACTTTAAAGTCATGCCATTTTTCATCACAATATTATACTCTCCATTAAAATGAGGTTGGAACTCTTTAATTTGATTCACTTGTATTAAATGCGAACGATGAATACGTATGAAATGATCGGGATTCAATTTTTTTTCAACACTCACTAAGCTTTCATGAATAATATAAAATTTGTCATTGGTAAATACCTTCAAATAATCACCAAAGGTTTCGAAGTAAATAATATTCTCAACATCTAAATAAAATATCCTATTCACTTCTTTAATCATAATTTTATTTAAATAATCATTCTGGTGCGGCTTTGCTTTTAAGGCAAGTAATAACGACTCATACAAAAAATCTTTATTTTTAAGTTCAAGTTGAGAAATAGCTTTAGAAACAGCTAGATTAAATTTATCTTTCTGAATTGGTTTTAACAAATAAGCGATGGCATTCATATCAAATGCTTGTATTGCATATTGATCAAACGCTGTTGTAAAAATTATGAATGGTTGATGATGAGGTAATATCTTTTCTATTAGTTCAAACCCATTTAAAACGGGCATTTGAATGTCCAGAAAAATAAAATCTGGTTTCAAAGTCAAAATAGTCTCAAGCGCTGCTCGACTCTTTGTAAACTTTCCAACCACTTCAATTTCTGGAAAGTTCAGCATGTATTTTTCAATCACTGAAATTGAAAGCGACTCATCATCAATAATTATGGTAGAATATTTATGCTTCATGATAAGGTAAAATTATTTGAGCCATCGTTTGTCCAGACTCCTTAGTCTTTAAAGAAAAACTTGCTTGGTTGGCATAATACTGGTTCATTCGATTTTCAATATTTTTTAATCCTATACCAAAACCATGTTGTGTTACAGACGAATCAATATCACCCGTATTAATCACTTCAATATAAAGTTTATTATCCTTTAGATAGGCATTGATTTGTATAATCACTTCATCGTCTGATTTTTCAACGCCATATTTTATGGCATTTTCAACAATTGGTTGCAATATAAAATAAGGTATTCGAGCCTTTAACGCTTCAGGCGCTACCATTTTAGAATACTTTAAACGCTCACCAAATCTAATTTTTTGAATTTCTAAATAAAGTTCATTCGCTTTGAGTTCATCCTCCAAACTAATATAATCTTGCTCTTGCCGCTCGAGAGTTAAACGCAATAAATCACTTAATTTAGATAAAATATTGGCCGCTTTTTCGTTTTCTTGATTCAGTATCAAACCTAAAATAGATTGATGGGCATTAAACAAAAAATGTGGATGAATTTGCATCTTTAACGATTGCAATTTAGCCAAGGTTAATTGATAATTTAATTCTTGATTATGTATTTCAACATGTAATAAATTTTTTTGAGTTTTATAATAAGTATTCATATAAACATAAATGTTTACGATACCCACAATTAAAAAATAATTAATGATATACCCAAAATACTTATACAGAAAAGGGATAATTAATTCATCCACCACAACGGGTCTTTTATAAAAGGCTTCAGCTAAAGGTCTTAAAACACTCAGTTCTATAAAAAAATCAAGAGCTAAGATGAGGGTTCCGAAAAAAATATGTAAAATCACAAACCAAACTATTTTACAATTACCAATATTGATTCGTAAAGCAAGTAAAATAATAATGGGTGTAAATAATAGCCATAAAACCCAACGAAGAAGATATTGTTTTTGCTCAATTTCATCCATCATCTTAGCACCAAAATAAGTATAGGCAATATATTCAGTAAGATAAACCAAGAAACCTATGAGTAACCAAAATACAAATGCGCTCAAAACAATTTTAGCAAGATGCTTACGCACTAAAGCAATATGTGGAATTAAAATCATTATTAATTGAGCATGACAATTTCATGCAAACATAAACTAGTTGAAAGAAAACTTGATAAATCTTGTTTGAAAGAATTGAGGTTAAGTATCGGCAAACCGAATCTATTTCAACTCTTTTTCAATTACTTTTTCAAGATCGGCCAAACTCATTTCGGTGGCTATAATTTTGCCGTCTTTAATTAATATTTTATGAGGAATTGAACTCACTTGATATTCTTTGCAAACATTACCATTTAAACTGTACGCATCATTCACATGAATAAAGGGAAGTTCAAGTCGAGTACAAGTGGCCACCCAATTTCTATAATCCTTATCAAGTGATACAGCATAAACCTCAAGACCTTTATCGTGGTATGTTTTATAAATTCGTTTGATATCTGGCATTGATTTAATACATGGATAACACCACGCTGCCCAGAAATCGACTAAAATAATTTTTGCTTTCACTTCACTGAGTGGCTTCCATTTGCCAAGAGAATCGGGCAATTTAATTTCTGGAGCAATACTACCTACAGGCAATTGTGCGTTTGAAAATAAAGAGATTGAACACATTAAGAAGGCAAAGAAAATAATTCTCATTATGGCTTATCGAAATTAGGGTTATTGATAAAATCGTGATCGGTTAAGGTTAATAAGAAAGCTATAATGGCATCCACTTCAGATTCATTCAGTCGATTTTTTGGCAAATTTTTCAATTCAGCAGCAAGGTTTTCTGTGTATTTAAAATTCTTATTGTAATGCTGAACACATTCACGTAGCGTTGTAAAACGTCCATCATGCATATAGGGCGAGGTCATTTCAATATTTCGAAGGGTAGGCGTTTTAAATTTACCTTCATCTGTTTTAAGAAATGTAATGAGTGCTCGACCTTTATCAACAGGTATACTGTCTAATCCAGTATTACGAAATTCAAAATCGGTGAATGTACTTCCTAAGGAATGACAATGAACGCAATCTCCTTTTGTTTCGCTTTGATATAAATTCATTCCTAGTTCTTCTTGCGCAGTTAGACTTACTTCTCCCCTCTTCCATTTATCAAATTTTGAATTCGCAGAAATCAATGTTCTTTCAAATTGCGCAACAGCTTGCATAATCATTTTTGAATTAATGATATCGGTGCCAAATGCCGCTTTAAACAGGGTAGGATATTGAGGATGCGATTGCAATTTATTAATCACATTCTCCATCGTTTCATGCATTTCTATCGGATTGGTAATTGGCCCTATCACTTGCGATTCAAGATTAGCGGCACCACCATCCCAAAAAAACCTTTTGGCATAACCAATATTAAATAAAGGCATTGAGTTTCGAGTACCTTGAATATTATCGACCCCTGTGCTGAATTGTTTATTCGAATCAACAAAATAATTTCCTAATTGATGACATGATCCGCAGTTTTGGGTATTATTTGCTGATAAGATATTATCATAAAATAATTTTCGTCCAAGCGCTACACCTTCTACACTCATTGGATTATCAGCAGGTATTTCCATTGCAGGTAAACCGGCGGGAATATTTAAATTATAATGCGTATGGTTGTGCCCATCATCTGCATAGGCGGTAAAAGACGGATCGGGCTTACATGAAACTAAAAAAAGAAGTATACTTGCAGGAATCAAGAATTTCATACCAAAAAAATTATTTTCAAAATTAAGGTTTTTAATCTCATCTAGAAGAAGTATTTTTAAAAATAAATCTATGATCTATTGAAAGCAATTGAACTCATTTTCCGAAGTTTTACAAGAACCATTATCCGATTTCCACTACCTATTTTAGCTGGGTTTTTGTCATTCGTCTTCTTTATAATTGAAATACATTTTAGCCGAACAAGCAATGAATTGATTCATGACTATCGCTTCGTTAAACTGAGTCTTGAATGTATGTCGGGCATTTCACTTTTCATCGCCTTTGATATTTTTTCCGAATCGCAACAAAGTAGCAAAAGCACCCGTATTGGACTTTATCTCCTTGGATTTTGCATTCTTGGGTTACACTACTTTTCAATAACGCCCGGCATGTTTGATTCGGAATCTATTTTTGCTTCTCGATATCTTATTTTCATAGTTTGTTTCCACTTAATGGTGTCCTTTTTATCATTTTATAAGAGTTCTGAAATTCATTCATTTTGGCAATACAATTATTATTTGTTTAAACGAATCGTCACCTCATTACTTTATTCATCTACTTTATTTATTGGTTTAGGTAGTGCCATGTTCGCATTAGATAAATTATTCAATATCCATATTAATACTGATTACTACTCAGATCTTGCTGCCTTTATATTTTTGGTATTTAATACCATGTTCTTTTTAAAAGGTCTTCCACTCGATTACAAAACATTTAGTGAACCGATTGAATTTAAAAAATCGATTCGAATTTTTGTACAATATGTATTACTACCAATTGTAGGAATTTATATCACCATATTGTACTTGTACATGATTAAAATTATAGTGAATCAGCAATTACCGAATGGTTGGGTTTGCATTCCTATTCTTATTTTTTCAATTATAGGCATATTGGCGTATTTACTCATTTATCCTATTCGCTTAAATGAAACAAATAAGCTCATCTATCTCTATTCTAAATACTTTTTTTATATTTTACTCCCACTCCTTTCTTTATATTTTCTAGCCATCATAAAACGTATTATGCCTTATGGCATTACAGAAGATCGATATTTAGTTTTACTGTTAGGGATTTGGATTGTTATTATTTCAATTTATATTATTACCTCTAAAATGGATAATATTATTGTGATTCCTGTAAGTCTCTTTATCCTTTTGGCAATTAGTGCAGTTGGACCTTGGGGTATGTTTCAATTGAGTGTAGCTAATCAAGTAGTGCGCCTTGAACGATTATTAAAACGGAATCATTTATTAGAGAATGGTAAACTTGTGAAACTCGACAAAAAATATCAAGTCTCTAAAAAGGATGCAGCCAGTATACGATCTATTTTTTGGTATTTAAATAAACGTGGGGAAATCAATGCCATTCATCCTTGGCTCAATGAAGAAGATCAGGTTAAGCTCAATGCCGCTATTACCAAAAATGATTTAGTATATGTGAATTCAATTTTTGCTGATTTAGGACCTGATGAAAACTCAACCTATGAATTACATCATTATTTTACAGCCTCAGAAAATACGATGTATAATACACCTTTTTCAGTTGAAGGATACAAAAATATTGTTCAATTTAATGCAAGTCTATTCGACAATGGTTCGCTTGAACAAGATTCTACAAGTTTTGATATTCGTTTAAAAAATAATCATCTTGATTTCAAAATTAAAAAAGACAGTTCCTTCTCAATATCTTTATTGAGCAAATTTGAATCATTAGTTCATTATGCTAAATCAAAAGATAGTATGAAATCTAAAGATGATAATGGATCAAGTACCTTAAAAGTAATTAATGAATCATCACAAACCATTTCTATTCCAAAAGATTCAATGATTTTATTATTTGAAAATAAAAAACTTGTGTTTAGCACCATCGAGTTTTTACAAGTTGACACTATCTATACAATACAACGCGTTGAAGGCTTTTTGCTTGATTAGAGTCTGTATAAAATATCCGATTTACCTGATCAGCAGACAGGTTTCTTCGTTAGTCTCGAACTCGAACACTCTTTACAGAATCACCACTTTATTGTGAGACAGAATTAAGTATGGATTACTCATCTACTTTGAATGAATTCAAAACTTACAATCATCACCTTTCACACTTAAGATTTTCCATTTATAATTTTGTAGTATACACTATTGTATTTATGTGATTACATTTACCCACTAAATAAAAAAGCATGGGTAGTGTATTAAAAATTAATTTAATTGAAAAGTCTTATGGGACTGTCAAGGCATTAAAAGGTGTCTCATTTGAAGTGCCTAAAGGATGTGTATTTGGTGTGCTGGGTCCAAATGGAAGTGGCAAAACAACCTTGCTCGGTATTTTATTAGATGTACTCAAAGCTGACAATGGAGATTACCATTGGGAGAATTATTCATCTGCAACCGATGCTCGAAAACATATTGGATCCTTACTTGAAACGCCTAATTTTTATCATTATTTATCAGCTTATGATAATTTAGAAATAACTGCTAATATTAAAGGTAGAGGCTTGAATGATATCGATAATGTTTTAAAAAAAGTAAATTTATACGAAAGAAGACATTCAAAATTTAATACCTTTTCACTAGGTATGAAACAGCGTTTAGCAATTGCTGGCGCTTTATTGGGTAGTCCAGATATTTTAGTTTTAGATGAACCAACCAATGGATTAGACCCAGTAGGTATTTCAGAAATCCGCGAACTTATCAAACAACTCAGCACAGAAGGTATTACCATTATTATGGCAAGCCATTTATTAGATGAAGTTGAAAAAGTATGTACTGATGTGGCGATACTAAAACTTGGAAATCTATTAACATCAGGCCCAGTGATGGATGTATTAAATGATGAAGATTGGATCGAATTAAATTCTTCAAACAATGAAGCCTTAGCCTCCTTATTAAAAAAACATCCTCAGGTAAAAAATATTAAGGTTGATAGAATGATTCAGGTCTCCTTTGCAAAAAACTTCTCGACAGAAGATATTAATCAATATTGTTTCGAAAATGGCATCGTGCTCAATCATCTTCAAAAAAGGAAACGTAGTCTCGAAAGCAAGTTTATGGAAATGACTAAATAAGATTGAAAACCAAACTGAATAAAAATTAATTGATAATAAAAATCACATTAAAAAAGAAAAAATGAATTTATTAAAAATAGAATGGCTTAAACTAAAAAAATATCCGACCTTTTGGATATTAAGCGGACTTTTTACTGGCATATTTTTAACCTTAATCTATGGCTTAAATCAGAGTTTTATTAAGTTGGGTGGACCTTCCAATTTATTATCGAGCTCCTATGCGTTTCCTTCAATTTGGTCTAATATCGGATACTTTTATAGTTGGTTTATTATCTTTCTATGTGTGTATATCATCATATCAATTAGCAATGAATTCTCTTATAGAACCAATCGCCAACATATTATTGATGGTATGAATCGAATCGACTTTTTACATGCGAAAGCACTTTTAGTTATATCACTCTCATTGGGAGCAACCGTATTTTTTATACTCACAGGTTTGATATTTGGATTTTTAAATGGTGGAGGCAATCCTTTTGAAAATTTCGAGGTGGTAGGCTATGTATTTTTATATGCACTCAATTATTTGTCATTTGCGGGTTTCTTAGCATTTTTTATTAAACGCTCAGGTTTATCTATCATTCTATTATTGGCTTATTTTGCCGTTGAGGGTATTTTATCAAGCTTAATTAATGGTAAATTCGATACCTATATTGGGAATCTCTTGCCATTACAATCTAGTGACGAATTATTGCCTCTCAATGTATTAAAGTCTCTCACCGAAATGACCGGTGCTAGACCAGAAGCACCTATTTATTTACTCGTTGGATTTAGTATCTTTTATATTGTACTCTATTATTTTATTTTACGCAGAAAAATATTGACCACCGATTTGTAAACCACTTATCATAAGACTAGCTTTGCCGAAAAGTAAATGAAGTGAGTAAAAATAAAAAGTCAAATAAAGAAATAGCAGACAAGCCAACCATTTTAATCACTAATGACGATGGCGTTACTGCACCAGGTATTGCAGCACTTATAGAAGTTTCGAAGCAATATGGACGTGTAGTGGTGGTTGCCCCCGATGCACCACAATCAGGGATGGGACATGCCATTACCATAGGAAAACCATTACGATTGAACCATGTTAATTTATTTGGAGATGTGGAAGCATATCAATGCTCAGGCACACCTGTTGATTGCGTTAAAATTGCAGTTGACAAAGTACTTCATAAAAAACCAGATTTTTGTTTTAGCGGCATTAATCATGGATCAAATTCATCTATCAATGTAATTTATTCAGGCACCATGAGTGCGGCTATGGAGGCATCTATTGAAGGAATACCTGCCATTGGATTTTCATATGAAGATTATAGTTTTGATGCCGATTTCTCATTAGCGCAGCAAGTTGCTAACGAAATCATTCATAAATTAATATTGAATCATATTCCTCAAAACGCTCTTTATAATGTGAATATCCCAAAAATCCCAATAAAAAAGTTTAAGGGGATCAAGGTTTGTAGACAGGCCAATGCAAAATGGAATGAAAATTTTGTGGAACGTACCGACCCTACTGGTAAAAAATATTTTTGGCTTACAGGCGAATTCCAAAATCGCGATAAGGGAAAAGATACGGATGTTTGGGCGCTTACCAATAACTACGCTTCAATGGTGCCGATTCAATACGACTTGACTAATTACGACATTCTATCTCAAATAAAATTATAATTTGAGAACATGGTTCAAGTAAACAATTTATTCAAACAGTATAAAAATGCAGATTCGCCATCAGTGAATCATTTGAGCTTTGCATTTGAAAAAGGTAAGATTATTGGACTTCTTGGACCGAATGGCGCAGGTAAAACAACCACTATTTCAATTTTATGTGGCTTAATAAAAGAATATCAAGGTGAGGTAAAAGTATTAGGGTTAGATGTAAAATCACATGCAGAAGAAATAAAGCATTTACTAGGTATTGTTCCACAGCAAATTGCCCTCTACCCTGAATTATCATGTAAAGAAAATTTAATTTACTTTGGAAAATTATTTAATCTAAAAGGTAAATTATTACACGATAGAATTTCAGATTTGTTGCAACAATTTGGATTAGATGCTCATGGCAATAAACAAATAAAACATTTTTCTGGTGGCATGAAAAGAAGAGCAAATATTATTGCATCCTTATTAAATAATCCAAGCTTATTAATTCTAGATGAGCCTACCGCAGGTGTTGATGTGCAGTCGAGAAGTATGATACTTCAATTTTTAAGAGCTTATAACCAAAAAGGAAATTCAATTATTTATACTTCACATTTATTGGATGAAGCAGAGGCATTATGTGATGAAGTTTTAATTATTGACAAAGGCGAAAAAGTTATACACGGCACTCCAGTTGATATCATCAAAGCACATCAAACAGATAATTTAGAATCATTATTTTTAAAATTAACCGGCAATAAAGTGAGAGATTAAGTGCAACGTATATTAGCAACCTATATTAAAGAATGGCATTTGATGCGCAGAGACCTTGGTGGTTTGGCTTTGCTTTTTTTAATGCCAATGCTACTTATCATTATTATGGCTTTAGTACAAGATGCACCTTTTAAAGATTATAAAGACCATCAGTTTGAAGCTATATTTGTAGATGAGGATGGAGGCAAGGTAGCCACACTTATAAAGCAAGGACTATTAGATAGTAAGCAATTTCAATTGACAGAAAGCTATGAAAATATACCAATAACCACTTCAAGTACAAAAGAACTCATTCAGAAAGGTACCTATCAATTTGCCATTATAGTTAAAAAAGGCATCACTGCTGAAGTTGTTAATAGTGCAAATTTAATAGCCAATGAAATGGGGCGCCAACTAGGCATTCAGGGCAGTTTGCCTCATCGTGAAACAAGAGATAGTATGTCTGTTCAACTAATGTTTGATCCAGTAAGCAAACCTGCCTTTCGATTAGCGATTACAAATGTGGTTGAAAAATTCATTACCAAAATTCAGTCTGATTTTGTGTTAGAACGTATCGGCAAGCTTGCTCCAAAAGCAGATAGTTCAAACAGCCAATTTGATTTTGAGAAACAATTACGTTCGGTGGGTGTTGAAGAAATATCATCGCAAGAAAAAAAATTAATGGTCAACAAAATGAATTCGGTTCAGCATACAGTGCCTGCATGGGCCATCTTTGGTATGTTTTTTATGATCATCATCATCTCAGGCAGTATGATTACGGAGCGATTAGGCGGAAGTTGGACGAGACTTCAATTAATACCAGGTTCGTTTTCACATATCCTAATTGGCAAAATGTTATTCTATGTTATTTTGGGCAGCTTACAATTTTA
>DAOOQH010000112.1:0-11190 GCA_035388625.1 Chitinophagaceae bacterium
ATGTATGAGCAATATCATCCATTGGGTGTTGTTGGAATTATTTCGGCATTTAATTTTCCAGTTGCCGTTTGGAGTTGGAATACTATGTTAGCATGGGTTTGTGGAGATGTTTGTATTTGGAAGCCAAGCGAAAAAACACCTTTGACTGGTTTAGCTTGTCAGCATATCATCAATGAAGTGTTTGAAAAAAATAATGTTCCTGAAGGCGTGAGTTGTATTATTAATGGTGGTCGAGAAGTTGGTGAAATGATGACTAGTGATAAACGTATTCCTTTAATTTCAGCTACTGGAAGCACTCGAATGGGAAAGGCAATTGGTGCAGTTGTTGGTGAAAGACTTGGACGAAGTTTACTTGAATTAGGTGGCAACAATGCCATTATTATTTCAGATAATGCCGACTTGGATATGTCGTTAATCGGTTGTGTATTTGGGGCCGTAGGTACTGCTGGACAGCGATGTACTTCAACTCGAAGATTAATTATTCATGAAAAAGTGTATAAGAAATTTACTGAAAAATTAGTAAATGCCTACAAACAAATAAAAATTGGCGATCCATTAGATGAAAAAAATCATGTTGGACCATTGATTGATAAAGATGCGGTTCAAGCTTATTTAAATTCGATTGAAACAGCTAAAAACCAAGGTGGAAAAATTTTGGTTGAAGGTGGCGTATTGAAAGGAAAAGGTTATGAAAGTGGTTGTTATGTTCGCCCATGTATTATTGAAGCAAAAAATGAAATGAGTATTGTGCAACATGAAACTTTTGCGCCAATTTTATATGTTATGAAATATAAAACTTTGGATGAAGCTATTGCCATGCAAAATGATGTACCACAAGGTTTGAGTAGTGCCATCATGACAACAAATATGAGGGAATCGGAACAATTTCTTTCACAAGCTGGAAGCGATTGTGGTATTGCTAATGTAAATATTGGGACTAGTGGAGCCGAGATTGGAGGCGCATTTGGAGGTGAAAAAGAAACGGGTGGTGGACGCGAAAGTGGTTCAGATGCATGGAAAGTTTATATGCGTCGTCAAACAAATACAATCAATTATACCAATAAATTGCCTCTGGCGCAAGGTATTAAGTTTGATTTATAGATTGAAATGGGGGCAAAACACTCAATTCTTTGCCGATTTGACAATGAGGTGAATGATTAAATGATACTATAAAAGGATGATTGAACATTTAGAAAATCAATTTTCGTTGACAATTATTTAAGTTTTAAATCCATTGGATTAAATATCTTTGATTCTTCATGGTGGCTGCCAAACTAAAAAAAATAAAGTCGCTTTTAAATTAAAAATTATGAAACATTCTTTTTTTCTTGTTGTTGGATTATTTCTATTAACAACACTTCCAGCATGTGCTCAGCATGGGGGCGCTGCAAAATCTCAATTAACTTGGTATACTAATTTAGGTGAAGCTCAAAAAGTTTCAAATGCAAAAAAGAAACCCATTTTCGCTTTTTTTACAGGTAGCGATTGGTGTGGATGGTGCACAAAATTACATAATGATGTTTTGAACAAACCAGCTTTTATTGAATGGGCAAAAAAGAATGTAGTTTTATTAGAGCTTGATTTTCCACGTAGAAAGCAATTGTCGCCTGAACTAGCCCAACAAAATAATGAGTTGCAACAAACATTTAAAATTCAAGGTTATCCAACTGTTTGGTTTTTTTATTTAAATGATGACGCAGTTACAAAAAAGAAAAATATTAGTCCTTTGGGTTCATTGGGCTATCCTCAAGGTGCTGAAGTTGGAAAGGAAGAAGTGAAGTTTTTAAAGGATGCCAATGCGATTATTGCTAATAAGAAGTCGTAGTATTTTATTTAATTTGAATCCGAAAAATTTTATTTTATAAAATAATTCGAAATTCACTAACATATGAAGTGTTTTCATCGTTATAGGTGGAAACACTTTTTTTTATGAAAACACTCATCTTTTATATTTCAAGCTTTTTGGTAATTTGTTCGATTTCGTTTTATCAAAGTTGCCGACAGTCTGACCATATTACTTGTATCGCTTTTTCATCCTTTAATTTTAATGCATTTGATATTAGTAATGCCGAATTTAAACTTTTGAAAGAAGGCGATGAAGTGTATGCAAAGAAATTTGCTTTTACAATTGAACCGAAAACAAATGAAGTACTATGTAAACAACCTCAAGTCAATATAATTAATTCGGCTTATGCTTATAAAGTAGATTATTCGCAACAAGTATTTTTAAAGGATAGTTTAAAAGAAATAGAAATATTTAGTCTGCAAGATTTTAATGCACAATATCCTGCAGGTGCGGTGCTCAATAATTTGTTCGATATACCTCCATTAACAAACTACGCTTATAACTATGGTTATTCATATGGCGTTTATTCGCCACTAATAACTTTAGAAGAAATACCTTCCTCAACCAAGGATTATAAGTTTTATTTAAAAATAAAAACTAAAGAAAATCAGGTTTTTATAGATTCATTGCCAACTATTAAAATCAAAATTTAAATATGAATAAGAACAAAATTATCCTACCACTTTTCATTGTAATTTTATTCGGTACTTCGTTTGAATCGTTTGCAAAAAAGACTAAACGTGTAAAAGGTGAAAAGCCTATTATTCGTTCGTTTATAATTTCAGGTGGCGCACAGTTTGGCATTGGACTTCCATTTAATTCAAACAAAACAAGTAGTTTGAACACATCGTTTTCGCACACACAGAATAATCACTTTTATTTGAAATTGAGATTAAAGAAATTTATTATTTCGGGTGGCGTTCGCACTAGCTTTTTTGATTTTAAAAATCAAGCATTTAAGCAAAGTATTGAGAGTACTTATTCAAAATCAGACTTTGAAATTAATTCGGGGCAAATTTCAGCAACGGCTGAATTAGTTACACCTTATATAGGATTGGGTTACAGAATGAAATATGCAAAAATAGAGTTTGAACCGTTCATAAGATTGGGTTTGGGGGTATTGAATTATCAAATTGGCGATGTGAACTTAGCTTCTAAAAACTCAGCCATTTTAGATCAAACTATTTCTTTCTATGATTATAGATCTGAGTTATTTTTCAATCCTTCAATCGGATTAAATGGCGCTCGCCGGATCAGTAATTTATTAAAATTTACTACTACTCTCGCATTTGATTTTGGTAATCCTTGTGAAAGTGAATTGCAAGAAATTACCATTCAGAAACCGTATCAGACAATCCGTATGCGAAATATCTATCTTCAAAATTCTATGAATAATTTGTATTTCATGATAGGGTTAGAGATTACGCCTTTTAATAAAATATATTCTAATGAAAGGAAGTATGAGAAATGGAAAAATAAAATGAAGTGATAAGTCTGGTTTTATAAATAGGTCAATAACACCATATAAAAATATAGGATGCTATTAGATCGAATCCTACTGAATGAATCAATGAATAAATGTAATGACAGAATTTAAATAAAAACTTTTTTTGCCAAAACAAGTGCTTCCTTTAAAGCCACCATATTGAGCTGAAGATCTATATTTTTTTCTTTGAAAAATTGTAAAACATCCTCTGTTGCCAAATTGCCAACCAATTCATTTTGTGCCATTGGGCAACCGCCAATTCCGTTCAAGGCACTGTCAAAACGAAAACAATTAGATGAATAAGCAGCTTCTATTTTTTCAAATGATGTTTCTTTCGTTGAATGAAAATGAGCACCAAATTCCAAACTTGGAAATGCATTGACTAAATGAGTAAATATAGTATTGATATTTGATGGATTAGAAACCCCAACCGTATCAGACATTGAGAAAATTGAAATTCCAAGTTTTGAAAGTTCATTCACCCAATGAATTGCAATCTCACTGCTATAGTCATCACCATAAGGATTGCCAAATCCCATTGAAATATAGGTTACTAATTTTTTTTGATGTTCGACACATAAATTTTGAATTTGCTCAATTGTTTGCAGCGACTCTTGTATGGTACTATTGGTATTCAGCTTTTGAAAAGTTTCAGAAATAGAAAAAGGGAATCCGAGATAGGTAATTTCGCTGTATTGAACGGCTTCTTCGGCTCCTCTTAAATTGGCAATGATGGCTAGTAATTTACTTTTAGATGATGTTAAATCAAGTGCATTTAAAACCTGCTTTGTGTCAGCTAATTGCGGTATGGCTTTGGCCGAAACAAATGAGCCGAAGTCAATGGTATCAAATCCAACTTCAAGTAATTTATTGATATATTCAATTTTTAATTCAGTTGGTATAAACCTTTCCCAACCTTGCATTGCATCACGCGGGCATTCGATTAATTTAATGTTTTGCATTTTGCAAAATTCATCATTCTTTTATGCTTTACCTAATTTATGTTTTAGTGATTTAAAACATAGCTGATGAGCAGTCAAGTGATCTCTAGCTTTTAAATTATTCAAATCATAAAAACTTCCTTAATATCAAAATAATATTTACCTTACTGCCTTATTTTGAAATATTATGGAACAACAATTAACTATTGACGAAATTCAAAATTTTAAAGGAAAATACCCTAAGCAATTATGGTATTTATTTTTTAGTGAAATGTGGGAACGTTTTTGTTTCTATGGCATGCGAGGGATGCTCACTTTTTTTATGATTAATCAATTGTTTATGGATGAAAAGGTTGCCAATTTACAGTATGGGGCAACGCAGGCATTTGTCTATGCTTTTACTTTTATTGGAGGGCTTTTTGCAGATAAAATTTTGGGTTTCCGAAAATCGTTATTCTGGGGTGGTTTATTAATGATAACCGGCAGTATTATTTTGGCAATCGATCCAAAAGAGTTTTTCTTTTTAGGTATTAGTTTTAATATAATCGGCACCGGTTTCTTCAAACCCAATATTTCTACTATGGTCGGTGCCTTGTATAAAAATGGGGACGTGAGACGTGATGCAGGATTTTCATTGTTTTATTCAGGTATTAATGTGGGTGCTTTGCTTGGTGGATATGCATGTATTGCCATAGGCAAAGGAACTTTTTTAAGTAGTATGGTTCCTGAACATTTAAGATGGAATGTTGCTTTCGGACTCGCTGCTGTTGTGATGACCATTAGCTTATTAACTTTTGTCTATACAAGAAAAACAATGGGGCCTATTGGACTTTCCCCATTAAAACCGGCACAAGATGAGGATAATAATGGACAATTGGATAAAAGCAAGAAATGGTATGAATATGCTGTTTATTTAGGTGCACTTGCAGTTATACCTGTCATTATGAAAATGGTTGCGAACACCCAATATACAGATTGGTTTATGTATATTATTGGTTCATTAAGTTTGGTTTATTTAGTTTATGAAATGACTAAATACAGTGCAGCAGAAGTGAAAAAATTAGTAGCTGCGCTTTTATTCATTTTATTTTCTGTTGTTTTTTGGGCAATCTTTGAGCAAGCTGGTGGGTCACTGAGCATTTTTGCCGCAAACAATGTCGATAATAAATTGTTGGGCGCGATAACCTTAGATCCGAATGGAGTGAACAATGCAGCTAACTCTTTATTTGTGATTATTTTTGCTCCAATTTTAGGGATCATTTGGATTGCAATGGCTAAGAAAAAAATTGAACCTAATACGGTTATAAAATTCGGGCTCGGTTTTATTTTTCTAGGTCTTGCATTTTATACATTTTACGCTACAAAATTTTTCGCTAATTTACAAGGAATGACCTCACTTGATATTTTTACCCTAGCTTATTTTGTTGTGACTTTAGGTGAACTTTGTTTGTCGCCAATTGGGTTGTCTATTATGACTAAACTTTCACCTACTGGACTTCAAGGGGTTATGATGGGATTATGGTTTTTAGCAAGTGCTTATGGTCAATATGTTGCTGGTTTATTTGGTGCCAGTATAGTGTCCGATATTGAGAATGCTACTGCACTCGATAAATTAAATTCGTACACTGAAGGGTATAAACAATTTGCTTTATATGCTGTAATTGCCGGCGTTATACTCATCATCATCTCTCCATTAATTAGAAAACTTATGCAAGAAGTAAAATAATGAATATGATAAAAAAGGTATATTTTATATTCGTTCTGCTTATTTCTATTGTGAATCAAATAAGCGCACAAGAAATTCAGCCTATTCAAACTGATAGACCAGATCAAACAGAAAGTCCATCAATTACACCAAAGCATCAATTGCAAATGGAAATTGGTTTTGTGTACGAGCAAGAAAATATTATCACTCGAAATTTCACGCATGCTAATGTTCTTACAAAGTTCGGATTATCGGATCGGGTTGAACTACGATTAGTTACGGATTATGGTACCACGCAATACTCGTACAATAATTCAGAATCAAGCTCGAGCTATTTGAGTCCAACCTTAATTGGATGCAAAGTTGCATTTTTTGATGAGAAAGGATTGCGACCAAAAACTTCGTTGATACTGCATCTTGGTTTACCTTTTTTAGCAAACAAATCATTTAAATTCGATCAAGTATTCACAACCTATCGTTTTTTAATGCAACATACCTTAAACGATAAGTTGAGTTTGAGTTATAATATAGGTGCCGAATGGGATGGGGTATCCGCGCAACCAGCTGGTATTTATACACTGGCTATGGGATATGGTATTAGTTCTAAAATTGGCTCCTATATTGAATTGTATGGCAGTCATCAAGGTAAAACGACCACACACCAATATGATATGGGATTTACCTATTTAATTAATTCAGACATTCAACTTGATATGAGTGGTGGATTCGGGATCACTAAAAATGCACCTGATTATTTTGTAGGATGTGGTATCTCATTTAGAACCGGTCATTAATATTTATGCCAAATTCAAGTTCTCAAACAATCAGATTTCAACGAGTACTTGTATTTGTTTCGGTTGCTTTATTTGTCATCAAAATGCTTGCGTGGATATTAACTGGTTCAGTAGCCATTCTAACTGATGCCCTCGAGAGTACAGTAAATGTGGTGGCTGGTTTTATCGGATTATATAGTATTATTCTCTCTGCCAAACCTAAAGATAAAGAACATCCTTATGGACACGGTAAGGTTGAATTTATATCGTCGGCAATTGAAGGTATTTTAATTTCAATTGCAGGTTTGGTAATTATTTACGAGGCAATTCGTAATTTATGGAATCCCCATGAACTAAAACAATTGAGTTGGGGGTTAATTCTTGTGGCCTTTTCAGCAATTATAAATTTTGTAGTTGGGCATATTTGTGTACAAAAAGGAAGGAAGGAAAATTCACCTATTTTAATTGCTAGTGGCTCTCATTTGAAATCGGATACATATTCGTCACTCGGATTAATTGTCGGTATTGTTTTATTATTGGTAACTGGGTTTCATTGGATAGATAGTATAGCCGCACTTGTGTTTGCATGTATCATCATTCTTACTGGATATAAAATTATTCGTAAATCTGTTTCAGGTATGATGGATGAAATTGATACAGAAATTGTGAAAGAGATCGTAACTGTTTTAAATAAACATCGTGACACAAATTGGATTGATATTCATAATATGCGCGTAATTGATTATGCAGGTTTTTATCATATTGATTGTCATTTAACAGTGCCATATTATATCAATATTGATGAAGGTCACGAAATACTCGACTCATTGACCGATATGTTAAAAGAACACTTTAAAAATAAAGTTGAGTTTTTTGTGCATATCGATGGATGTATTCAAACTCAATGTAGTTTATGCAGTATTCAACCTTGTTTAAAGAGATCTGCATCATTTTCAAAGCAACTTATTTGGACAGAAGAAATGATTTTATCGAATCAAAAACATCATTTATAAGAACTAGATATATGCTCTATCATACTTGTTTTGCTTTTCAAATTTCACGATAATCATATAGGTTCGAGTTGAATTTTGATGAACTTTGGAAATTGGTTTAAGTAAACGTTATTCTATAACCTTAAAAATGAGAACTAATTCAGATAACTTGATATTTTTAATTATACCTATCCAAATGATATTTATTAAGTGAATATCAAAAAAATATGGTAAGACTAAAAATGGGTTGAGAATATTTCGGGTATTTTCTGAACGAAGTATGAGGGCGACAAACAAGTTTTTTACATTAAATCCTCCCTCGCATGAGCAAATGATCCGAGATTTTCACTTTAGGTAGTTACAAAATAAGGACATGAGCATTTATCTTTCTCATTCTAAATCTGGGTTGACCCCAAAAATAGAAAATCATACTCATAATCAGTTACAAGTGTGCTCAATAAATACCAGACTCTTATAAAGACATGTAATTAAATAACTACACAAAACCTTTCAACTTACAATAACATAGCAAAGTGAGCAAATTCATTAACATCTTTTGCGAAGAGAATGAAATATTCATTATTATTTTTTTCTTTATCAATTTAGCATAATTTTTCTTGTTGAAAATAAGTTCTTTGATTTAGCTTTTACTATATAAAACCCTTGATTCAATGTATTTATTTCATAATTATATTCATTAATATTCTTCTTTGAAAATATTTTTTTTCCATCCAAGGAATACACTTCAATCAACTCAATTGGATTAGATGTTGACCGCACTAAAATTGAGTTATTAATTTTATTAATGGAAATAGAATTAATCTCTAAATTCGTTGTTTCAGGTATATCTAAAGGGAAACAAAGGTTACCTAAAGTGAGCGTATCTGAAACGAAAAACCTAGGCTGCCAAGTTGATGGATTGGGTTCATCCACAAAAGAAAATGAATACAAATTTGCTTTCCCAATTAAAGTCTTATTCATTGTGTTAATTGTAATATTTGACATCCTACAATTAGTATTAATGTTCCTATCCTGTACATTCATAAATCCAACTGATCCAACAACAGGTTTGGTGGTAGTACTTAAATCATACAATTTATTATGCTTAACAAAAAAACCTCTTTGAGATAATATATTTAATCCGTTTAATTGCTTGGCATAAACTATGCCGCTTGTATTATAAATAACTGAATAGTCTGACTTAGCGTAAGGGGGAGTGTTATTGGAAACCTGGACTGAACTAAAATAGTCATTTCCTTGCTTTGAAATTAACATGCTTGCGTATTGCCAATTAGGGAAAAGGAAAAATTTGTTATTAAGTGTTAAATTTGCGGTATCTAACTTTGAAAAACAGGTAGCCGAATTATTTGTTCCGTTGAAGGATCCTGAAATATAGATTTCATTATTTAATTTAGTAAGATTAGAACATGTACCAGTTAAAGTGTCGCCTGAAGTGTAAATGGTATCTTTATAAAATGCAAATGATGTAGAATAAAAAATAGTGTCCATTGTAATTACCATTCCCAAGTTATTTAAATTATAGTAGCCTCCGATATATATATATGATCCAAGGTTTACAATACTACCAAAAGATATTATTGCTGTCGGATATGGTAAAACGTCTAACGTTTTTGCATTTTTAATTTCAAGATTAGGTTTGCAAAATAATAAAAAACCAGTTCTCGCCCCATTCGTTTCGCCATTATTACCGCAAAAAACTAGCTCGCCATTAGGAAATTCAGTCATATCAGAAATTAAAGGGGTAGAATTAAAATCAAACGTATAATGATTAGTAGTCAACAAACTTCCGCTCGAAGAAAATCTAAATACAGATATCCCATTAATATCCGTACTCACAATATAATCTCCATTCTGTGCTAAATAAATTTTAGCATACTTACAATTATTAATTGGCAACGAATTCGTCCAGATGACATTGAAGTTTGTATCTATCTTTGAAATATAAAATTTTAATGGCATCGCTAAATTATTCTCCTTTCCTATCAAGATTATGTCATTATTATTGTCAATTATTGAGTGGTAAATTTCTGTACTTAATGAATTGGCATTTTTATAAAAATACTTAACTTCTGCTTTAAGAACATTTGACGTCCATATAAAAAACAAGAACCCAAAAATGAATTTAGTTTTCATAGCTTGATAATTTAATTTTACTCTAAGATAGTTGCTAATTTAATAGAACATAATTTATTTTAAACATCTAAAGAATACAATTTTATCAATTCCTATGATTTCTACTATTGATATTTTGGTCTGATTTTTTTTGCAACTTGGTTCTAAGTGAAAATAATTAAGTTTAGAAGCAAAGCAGCAAAAAATTAACTGCACATGAGTAGAAGCCTTGATTGAGTATTCATAAATAAGAAATATAAAACCTACAACTGTATTTTCAAAATTTTATCAGAAGATCTCACATTCTACTTACGAATTACAAGCATATAAAACAAAGGTGAATCGCCAATAGAACTTGGCCAAAGAGCTTCAACAGATTTTTTTGACTTCATTAATATCTATAATTGTCAAGACCAAGAATGAAAAACCGAAGGGAAAAGCTAAAGTGCCAAGGGCTGAAAGCAGCTAGATACAAGTGTCTTAGTGATCCAAAAAATGAGCTTTTGTTCTATTTGAATTTTTAGATTAGTGGGCCTTCTGCTGTGAATCCCACTCCGGTATGTAGAAGCAAAGTGTTTCTTTTTGTACCGAATATTTCTAATCAATTTAAGCTTGTTGTTGAACTGCCATTTTGATTGTAATATTGTATAAATGAAATTTCAATAATGAAAAAACTGCTTTTTCTTTTACTTATTAATTTTGTAAATTCTGCAACGTTTGCTCAGCAATCTGCTGATAATATAATTAGAGAACTTAATAAAACAATTACCTTATACAGTGCAGATAATGCTTCCTTATTTGCTTTTTACGAACAAATAGGGACAATAGAACAGAAAACAAATTCATCTACAATACAACGTATTCGTTTAGCAGATATTGGGTTTATTAAAGCTGAAGCCAATTCAGAAAACTTTGTTGTGAATATTCGATGTGCTGATTCAACATTTTGTATTAATTTAATTAAGTCGGATATGAATTCAACTTCTATTCCTTCAAATGCCTTCTTTTTTACAGAAGCATCTGCGGCCAATTTATTTGCAAAAAAAATGGAAGAGCTTGTTGCTCTTTATATAACAGACAAAAAGCCAATTAAGGCTGTATTATTAGAAACACCAAACGCAGTTAGTAGTCAACCCAAAGTTGTTCAACAGCAAACCACGAAAGCAAAAGTGGTTACAAAGTCAGAAGAAGAATCAGAGGAAGAAGAAGAGTTGAGTGCAGAAGAAAAGCAAATTGCCAACAAAGCAAGATTGGAAAAGCAACGAGATGAAAGAGAGGAGGCGCGTGCGAATGTAAAGGCGAAATAGAAGAGTA
>DAOOQH010000113.1:0-6100 GCA_035388625.1 Chitinophagaceae bacterium
TTGAAAAAAATTATGCACATTCTTTGGAAGGTAAAGTATCTTAGAATACACAGAACCCACAGATAAAATCAATGTACCAATTCTTATCCCACCTTTTGGGAATAAATGCTGATATAGTTTGAAAATGGTACAATTGAAAAAACGAAAATTGAATTAAATTGAAAATATAATCGGTATATTTTTTGTATTTATCTGTGTTATCTGATTTATCTGTGAGAATAATTTTAGCAGTATATCTGGCTGCGACATTTTTGCTTTACTGAATTTTACATTTGGTTTATCTTCAAGGATAAGCGTTAAAATCTCATCATATCTCAAAAACCTTTCCCTCTAAAGCCAATTCAACCGATTCAAATAGTGAAGATGCCTCAACTATAAATGGTTGCAAATCTTTATACTTTGAAGAAAAATGTCCAAGTAATAATTTTTTAGCATTCGAAAGTTTCGCAATTTGAGCCGCTTCCTTTGCTGTTGAATGCAAACGTTCTGTCGCCTTATGCTGATTGTCTTCCAGATAAGTAGATTCATGATAAATAAGATCAGCATTTTGTATATCCTCACATATTTCTGGTGCAAATCGAGTGTCGGCGCAAAAGGCATATATTTTATTTGGATGTCCATCTTGGGTTACCCATTCATTTTTAATGATATCACCATTTCTCATTTCATAATCCTCACCCTCAGCTAAATGACGATAGAAATATTTTGGGATTTCGTACTCTTGTAATTTGTTGGGCAATAAAATTCTCTTTCTCTTTTTTTCAATAAATTTAAAACCATGGGTTGGCACACTATGATAAACTGGAAAACATGAAATTTCATACTTCTCCTCATCTACCAAAATGGCTTTTTCTCCTTCTTCAATGATTCTATAAATAATTTCAAAACCTAAATCCCATTTGAGTTGATGTTCAATAATTTCTTTTATTTCTTTCGGACAATAAAGGTTCAATTCTTTTTCTCGTCCCCATAAAGATAAACTACTGATAAAGCCTACCAAACCATAAAAATGATCACCATGTAAATGGCTAATAAACACATGATTGATTCGCATACTTTTAATACCAAATTGCTGCATACGCATTTGAGCCCCTTCTCCACAATCCATTAAAAATAATTTTTCATTGATATCAATTATTTGTGCGGTTGGGTATCTTCCAAAAGCGGGAAGAGCTGAATTATTGCCAAGTATCGTTATTTTCATTCAATTGCAAATTAATGAAAATCTACTGATTGGTTTTACTTTAAATAAGGTCTATTTTAAATCTGATAAGCAAATTCATATCTAACATTATTTCTCAACCTGAACACCTTTCCCTTTAACTTTAAACGAAAAATACTGTTGTGTAAAATAACTGTATACTGCTACAACTACCGTTGTTAATGCCTTTGAAGGTGTGGCATACCAACCAAAAATGTCGACAAATATTTTTAAAAAGAGATAGTTTAAACCAATACAACTTAAAACGGTAAGACCGTAACGAAATAATTGATGTAGGCCACGTAGTTCAGATTGAGTGAATACAACATATTTACTTAAAATAAAACCCATTGGAAAACTCACACTAAACGAAACAATAAACGCTGCTATATAGGCTGGTATAGTAATGTCGCCAATTTGAATAGGAAGTTTATCAAATATGAAATTATATGAAATAAAATAGATGATCAAATCCAACACAGCATTACTTCCACCACAAGCTAAATACTTGAAAGTTTGTAAAGGAATGAATTTAAAAAAATCGAAATAAAAAAACTCTATAAAAGAATTAATAAGCTTTCTCAAAATGGTATCGCAAATTATTCAAAAGGTGCAAAATGGTATTCACGCGAATTGTCGGTTGTACGCAACCACATTTGTTTTTCAAACAATTTTAAAATACTATAATTGTTTGTACTGTCTTTGTTTGCTGGCGGTATTTTAACAGTGACAGCAATCTTTTTATCGTTATCGTATAATACCCAATTTCCTTGTAAATTTCTAGCTTCTTGGGTGATAGGGTCAATAATGGTTTGAATATATTTCCCATCACGATAAAAATAATGTTTTTGTTTAGCAAAATAAGGATCTGATGAAACCTCAACACCATCAACTTGGGCGCTTTCGTAACGCCAATTATTGGTAATTCTTGCTTTTTTTGTTCTTAAACTAATATTGGGTCCTTCTTCATATTTTCTACAAGAAGATACAGTAACCAATATAGCAAAAGCAAAAAGTAATATCGACGCAATTCGTTTCATGTGCTCTAATTTTTTATTTTCAATGTACTCAATGAAATGCATCTATTAATCAAATTTCGATACAATTTCACTTACCCATTTCATATTTATATTTTATGAAGCCACTAAGATAAACAAAAATCTAAAAACTCAGTTTAAAAGTCAAAATTTATCTTAGTAACTATCTCAACTGCTTCCGATTCTTCCATTGAGATGTATTCTGGTTAATAGGTTTCAATTCTTTGGTACTTTCTTCAAAGATATGAACCGCTATAATCGACGCCATTTCAGCCTCCTCTTCGGTCTTTTGTTCAAGAAGTTCAGGTTTAAAATAGTTTGCAATAAAATGAGTATCAAATTTTCCTTCTACAAAAGCAGGTTGTTTAATCGCCCATGCTCCAAATGGCAAAGTTGTTTCAATTCCATTGATTCTAAAAGCAGCAATTGCCAAGCTTAATCGGTCAATGGCCTCTTGTCTATTGGCTCCCCATGCGACTAATTTGCCAATCATAGGATCATAATAAATCGGGATTTCCATTCCTTCTTCATAGCCATCATCAACACGAATACCCGATCCTTGCGGTCTTTTATAAACTTCCAATTTGCCAATATCAGGTAAAAAATTATTGTACGGGTCCTCAGCACAAATTCTCAATTCAACGGCATGTCCATGAATTTTCAAATCATCTTGACCAAAACTTAAGGCTTCACCACGCGCTACTTTAATTTGTTCCTTTACTAAATCTATGCCAGTAATCATTTCGGTTACACAATGCTCAACTTGTAACCTTGTGTTCATCTCAAGAAAATAAAAGTTTAAATCATCATCTGCCAAAAACTCAACAGTGCCGGCACCATGATAATCACACGACCGAGCCACATTAACGGCACTCTCACCCATTGCCTTTCTTATTTCGGGTGTTAAACAAGAAGAGGGCGCTTCTTCAATTAATTTTTGATGTCGACGTTGGATCGAACATTCTCGCTCAAATAAATAAACATAATTGCCGTGTTTGTCACCTAAGACTTGAATTTCGATATGCTTGGGTGAACCCACATATTTTTCAATAAACACACTATCATCATTAAATGAATTCAAGGCTTCACTTTTAGCCATATTCATTTGCTCTTCCAATTCATCGGCATTATTTACAATTCGCATACCTTTTCCACCTCCACCAGCACTAGCCTTAATAAGCAAAGGGAATCCAGTTTTTAAAGCAATTTCATGAGCTTCTTTAGCATCCTTCAAAGGTGTATCAGTACCAGGAACCATGGGTACGTTATATTTTTTAGCCGATTGCTTTGCACCAATTTTACTTCCCATGGTGTTGATTGAATGAGCAGTTGGTCCAATAAAAATAATTCCAGCATCGGTCACTGCCTGACTAAATTCGGCATTCTCGCTTAAAAAACCATAACCAGGATGAATACCCTCGGCGCCGCATTGTTTAGCTATCTCAATAATTTTATTGCCTAATAAATACGATTGTGATGAAGGTGCTGGACCAATACAAAATGCCTCATCTGCAAATCTAACAAATGGCATCAACTCATCTGCCTCACTATAAATAGCCACTGTTTGAATTCCCATTTCTTTAGCTGATCGCATAATGCGAAGGGCAATTTCACCTCGATTCGCAACTAATATTTTCTTCATAATTATTTAAAATGAAGGCGAATATAAGGACTTGTATCTAAATTGATGGTCTTGTCATATTCAAAATAATTGAATAGTTATAAATCGAACTTTTTTTTTGGGCGTTCGGGCGGGCTATTCATTGCAAGTCCTCCCCCGAAAGTGAAAAATTTCATTCGTGCCTCATTTCATTTTTCTACTTCGGGGTGTGGGCTTTTCATTACTATCCCTAACGCTTTGAAATATCATAATTTGTCGATATTGGCGGGGAAGCAGCAATTTGTCAAACACTCTTATCCCTTGCTAATATCAATATACGATATTATCAGGGACGACCATCTATACAAATGAACCTCGCAAAACTTATTATGCTAATTCTGTTATCTTTGCGCCATCATGATAAGAAATAATATCTATTTTGGTTTTTTACTCGGTGTCATCGTGCCACTTTTGGGCATTTTGTTTTTGTTTGTAATAAAGTATATGCCACAAAATGTATCCTTAGCAGATTTTTTATATCTCTTAAAAACAAATAAAAGTAATATTTCGAAAGTCATTTCATTGGGATTGATTGCTTGTATTCCTTTGATAACCTATTATAAGAATCGAAAATTGTTTTTAACGCTCAAGGGTATTTTTGCCGCTATCATTATTTATGCATTACTAGCCGTTGCTTATAAATTTAATATTTTATAGCATGAAGTATTTTATAATTGCAGGTGAAGCGAGTGGAGATCTGCACGCAAGTAATTTAGTAAGGGAATTAAAGGGGCTTGACAATGATGTGCAAATTCAGGGTTGGGGTGGCGATAAAATGCAAGCAGAAGGCGTTGAAATCAAACAGCATATTCGCGAATTGGCCTTCATGGGATTTGTTGAAGTGCTTATGAATATTCGAACAATTTTTAAGAATTTTCGTTTGTGTAAAAATCAAATTCAAAATTTTAAACCTGATACCATCATTCTTGTTGATTATCCAGGTTTTAATTTGCGAATGGCAAAATGGGCAAAGCTGCAAGGGTATAAGGTGGCCTATTATATTTCGCCAACTGTTTGGGCTTGGAAAGAAAATCGTGTTGAAATTGTTCGAGCTTATATCGATCGTATGATTTGTATTCTTCCTTTTGAAAAGGCTTTCTATGCAACAAAAAATATTGCTGTCGATTATGTAGGTCATCCGTCGGTCGATGTCATTGAGAATGAAAAATTAAAACAATCTGAAATTAAACTTCAAAACGTAATCGCCTTATTACCAGGAAGCCGAAAACAAGAGATTGATAAAATGTTGCCCATCATGTTGGAGGCAACTCAAGATTTAAAAGATTATCAACTTGTGATTGCGCAAGCGCCGAATCTAGATAGGGAAGTGTATGAGCCCTATCTTAAAAATTATCAATTTCAACTATTACAATATCAAACCTATTCCATTTTAAAAGTGGCAAAAGTTGCACTTGTAACCTCGGGTACCGCTACCTTAGAGGCTGCTTTATTTAAAGTGCCACAAGTAGTTTGTTATATTGCAAATCCAATTTCGTATGCCATAGCAAAGCAATTTGTGAAAGTAAAATACATTTCGTTGGTGAATTTAATTTTGAATCGTGCATCGCTTACTGAACTTATTCAGGATGACCTCACTGTGATTTCGTTAAAAACTGAACTGAATAAATTATTACATGATGCTAAAACGATAAACAGTATGCAGAATGATTATAATGACTTAGCTGCGGTATTGAAACAGGGTGGGGCTAGTTTAAAAGCTGCAAAAATTATCTATAACTTATCACTTGAAAATCAATCTGTAAACCATCACTAAAACTGCAAACAGAAACACTAAAATTGAAATTCTGTTCATACCATGCATGAGTTTGATATTCGTATTCGTTGGGGCGTTTGGGTCTTTTTTCTTTAAATAGAGGTAACGCAGTATTTGATCCCACATGAAAAATTATTTTGACAAAAATAAACTTTTTTATTAGGTATTTGATTCTATATTTGTCTGCCTAATAGAGTAATTCTATAATTACGAAAGTAATTATTTAAGAGAATTAGCTCAGTTGGTAGAGCGTCCCGACGTTTACAGACGGGAAGGTCTTCGGTTCTTAAAAAATAATTTGGGGGTATTAGCTCAGTTGGTAGAGTGTCCCGACGTTTACAGTCGGGAAGGTCTTCGGTTCTTAAAAAATAATATGGGGGGTTAGCTCAGTTGGTAGAGCGCTTGCATGGCATGCAAGAGGTCATCGG
>DAOOQH010000113.1:6200-10686 GCA_035388625.1 Chitinophagaceae bacterium
AAACAGAAAGTGAAAGCTTTCAATAATCTTTCTCTTTTTCTTTTTGATTCTGTTTCTTCTATCATATGCTTTTGTGAAATTAGTATCAGACCAGTTCTTCCTTCAAGTGCAAATTCAATTTGTTGTACTTATTTCGATATTCTATCGGTGTTAGCCCTGTTATTTTTTTAAATAAATCTCTAAAAGCCTTGGTGTCTGTATAGCCACAATCGTACATAATTTCATTTACATTTTTCATGCTTGTTTCTAAATTACGTTTGGCATGCTCAATTTTTATTCTTTGTATATATTCTAAAACCGAATTTCCTGTGGCATCTTTAAATCTTCTTTCAAAAGTCCTTCGACCTAAATTCACCTTTTTTGCTAAATAATCTAAAGTCATTTTTTCCTCTACATTCTTTTCAATATAATTTTGAGATTCATGTATCGAACTATCGCTATGTTTTCTTTGACCAACAAACATCATAAATTTAGCTTGACTATTTCTATCAATATCTACTGCAAAAAATTTTGAAGCTAGAATTGCTGTTTCTCTATCAGTATATTTTTCTAAAAGATACAAAAGTAATGTCCAATAAGAGTTTGCGCCTCCGCTACTATAAATACCACCTGCATCCGAAATAATACTTCCATCAATTAAATTTACTTTTGGATATCGTTCTCTAAAATCACTGGCAGATAACCAATGCGTACTGCATTGTTTGCCATCTAATAACCCGGTTTCAGCTAATAAAAATGCGCCAATACAAAGTGATGCTAATTCTGCTCCTTTTTTATATTGTTCTATCATCCACTTGATATATGCTTTATTTGATTTAATCGCTTCATCTATATTACCACTAATTGCTGGAATAAAAATCAAATCAGTTTTCTTTACCTCATCTAATGTTTTATCAGGATGAATGGTTACTAAATTATTCAATAGTTTAATGCTCTTTTTTTGACCAACTAACTCTACCTTAAATAACGGTTTCTTTCCGGCACTTTTTAGAAATTCATTTGCAGCAGTAAATAAATATCTTGGATCTGCTATTGCTTCTATAATGCCCGTTTCAGGAACGATAATCGAAATATTCTTCATGATGCAATATTAGGTATAAAATTACATTTGTCATAATCACCCCTATAAGTTGTCGTTTTCTACATTCAGTAAACTAGTCTATCAATCATATTTTTGCCTAATTAATTAATAACATAAAAAATAAATAACATGAAAGGTAACGAAGTAAAACTGCATAGAGTATTGGTAGCACCAGTAGAAAAAGTTTTTAAAGCATTTACAGATGCAGATGCGATGGCAAGTTGGATACCGCCCAATGGCTTTGTATGTAAAGTACATAGTATGGATGCAAAAATGGGTGGTACTTATAAAATGACTTTTACAAATTTCTCAACAGGAAAAGGCCATTCTTTTGGAGGAGAATATTTAGAACTTGTGCCGAATGAATTAATTAAATATACTGATCAATTTGATGACCCCAATATGCCCGATATTATGATTACGACTGTTCAATTAAAAACTGTTTTATGCGGCACGGAGCTTAACATAGTGCAAGTAGGCATACCTGAAGCCATACCTGTTGAAATGTGTTATTTAGGATGGCAAGAATCCTTAGATAAACTAAAAAGACTTGTTGAGCCGAATATTCCAGACGCTTAATATCTAAAACCTAAGATAAAATTATAACAATTAAAAAAATAAGAAATGAGTAAAATAGCAATTTATTTAAACTTTCAAGGCAATACAGAATCTGCCTTTAATTTTTACAAATCTGTTTTTGGAACAGAATTTTCAGCACCTATTATGCGAATAAAAGATTTGCCATCAGACCCTAATTCACCAAAGTTTTCAGATGCTGATTTAAATTGTGTTATGCATGTAGCCTTACCAATCATCGGTGGTACCGAATTAATGGGAACTGATATGTTGGAATCTATGGGACATAAATTGGTTATTGGCAATAACACAACAATTAGTCTGCAATTAGACTCAAAAGAAGAAGCCGACAAGTATTATAATGCCTTATCAGAAGGAGGTAGTGATAAAGCGATGATGCGAGAAGAGTTCTGGGGTTATTGGGGTTGTTGTTTAGATAAGTTTGGAGTAAGATGGATGTTTAATGTAATGAATTCAACAAATCAAAATTGATAGGATTAAGCCATATGTCAATAAATTCATACCTTACTTTCAATGGCAATTGTCGTGAAGCAATGTTATTTTATAAAGATTGTTTAGGTGGTGTAGTCACATTTCAAACTGTGGGCGAATCTCCATTATCAAATAAATTGCCAAAGAGAATGAAAGATTGTATTTTACATTCCACATTAACAACAGTTGATTTATTATTAATGGGTTCTGATATGGTAAGTGAAAAAGGCTTAATAAAAGGAAATGCAGTTTCTCTTTCACTCAATTGCGGTAGCGAAGAAGAAATTAGAAAGTGCTATGCAAAACTTTCTAATGGTGGTACACAAGATTATCCTTTAGAAGATAGCTTTTGGGGGGCTTTATTTGGAGGTTTAACAGATAAATATGGCAATCGCTGGATACTTAATTTTAAGCAAGAAAATAAATAATGGAACAATATAAAATTACGCAAGATATTGAAGTAGTATATCTAACAGCATCCATGTTTCCTGATGATGTGCCTGCTACTTATGAAAAATTACATGCATTGATTTCTGATAATCCAAACAGAAGATATTTTGGCATTTCTCATCCTGATAAAACGGGCATAGTACAGTATAAGGCATGTGCTGAATTATTACCTTCTGATAATATCAGTCCAACTGACTTACAAAAATTTACTATAGTAAAAGGTAATTTTGTAGCAAAATATATTGTCAATCATTTTCAAGACAGTAACTCTATTGGCGAAGCTTTTCAAGAATTATTAAAGCATTCCCACTTAGACCCAAATGGTTATTGCTTGGAAGTATACAAAAACTATACAGACCTTGATGTGCATTGTATGGTAAGAATTCTACAATAAATAAGATTTCAATAACAGTTAAAAAAATGATGAAAAACTAACAATTAAAAAATAAAAATTATGGCACTAATCAATCCACACATTAACTTCAATGGAAATGCCGAGGAGGCATTCAATTTTTACAAATCAGTATTTGGCGGTGAGTTCGCAAATATTATGCGTTTCAAAGACTTGGCAAGTGACGAATTTCCAGTCTCAGAAAATGAAGCCAACAAAATAATGCATATCGCATTACCAATTGGCAAAAACATTTTAATGGCCAATGATGTTCCTGAAATATTGGGAAGGGTGAATGAAAATGAGAACAGAAGTAAAATTTCAATCAGTGCAGAAAGCAAAGATGAAGCCGACAAATTATTTAATGGACTTTCTGCAGGTGGTCAAATTGAAATGCCCATGGCAGACAGTCCTTGGGGTTCCTATTTTGGAATGTTTAGAGATAAATATGGCATTGAATGGATGATTGATTTTGATCCAAAATATAAAGGGCAAATCTAAAAGGTTACAAGTTTATAGCACTATAGCTATCTGGGTACAAGTCAAAAATATTAAAAATGAAAACTGTGATTTCTCAGATTTGAAAAGTGGAATAGCTGATTTGAGCGGTTTCACAGTAATTGTTTCACAATAAATATGCGCTTTTTATAATGGTAGAAATATTTAAAACTAATGTTCAAGAAGAAAAAGAAGCAGATAAAGTTGTTCAAAAACTTCTTGAGCAATTTCCCAATAATAAAATAAATTTTGATTTGGAGGATTGTGATAAGATTTTAAGGATTGAGTATCACAAAATTGATTTAAGGATAGTTGAAAAAATTTTAACTGAACTCAATTGTAAATTTGAGTTATTAAAATAAGAATAAATGTCGTTAGAAAGGGAAAGCATTAATGCTCTTTCTCTTTTTCTTTTTGATTCAGTTTCTTCTATTATAGGAAATAGTTCGAAATTAGTTCTGTAAGTTCCGGAATAAAATAATAGCGAGTCTAAAATGCGTAAGCGATTAAGTCTTGAACTATGGTTCATTGAATATCATTAGTTATTAATCACTTTACAGTTTTTAAAAATCAAACACATTTTATTAAAGATATTAGGAGTTTTAGCTTGGCTAGTAAACTTCAACATGACATGAATTCTTACAGCAAAAAAGAAGGCCTCTACATTTCTGCGAGGCTTTTCTTGTCCTTGAATTAAAATATGACTACTTCTTCCAAATTTTATTTATTAATGTATTGAGCCATTAAAGACTGGAAGTATTTGTACTCGTTAATTACGCCGAGTACAAAATGAGTATTATTTCAATTTGGATTGACAATTGATTGCTTGGTCTGAGTGTGCGCGTAAATTAGGTAACGTAGAAATAGCCCAATTTTTAATATCCATATCAACTGATTCAGTTGTCGCAGTGCTAAAAATTGAAATTGCATCCTTATGACCTTTTACCATCATTTCGCAATACTCTTTGTCGAAATCATTGCCCGTTTTGTTCATTAGT
>DAOOQH010000114.1:0-10679 GCA_035388625.1 Chitinophagaceae bacterium
GAGAGTGTTATGTTCTTTCTTGGCTTTGCCAATTACAATTTACGAATAGAGTTATATCTTTTCATGAACTAAACTAGAGCGGATCTCGAAATAAGATCTAAATTTAATTATAGCCTAAGGCAATTAAGAACATAAAGTATACAAAGGCGCAGCCTTCGTACAGAGGAGCATTCTGTAACTAGGATTAAATTATCTCTCCGAAGCCTATGACTTCGTGAGTTTTATGTTCTTTATTGGCTTTGCCAATTACAATTTACGAATAGAGTTATATCTTTTCATGAACTAAACTAGGGCGCATCTTGAAATAATATCTGAATTTAATTTTAGCCAAAGGCAACTAAGAACATAAACTATACAAAGGCGTAGCCTTCGTACAGTGGGTTCAGTATAAACTTGTATTGCATTGCATTGCGGCAACGATTGACGCGGAAAGCCCACACACCGAAGTAGAAAAATGAAATGAGGCACGAATGAAATTTTTCACTTTCGGGGGAGGACTTGAAGCAAAAGCGTGCCTGCCGCCCAAAACATCTTCACAAAATTTCAGATGACACTTAAATATCAAGATTTTTAAGGACAAGATTTTTGTCTATTTTTGCGCCATGCAATTCTACTCTCCTTCCCTCACTTCGTATCAACGTCTCAAAACCCGTGAAGTTAAAATCGGCAATCTCATTCTAGGAGGTAATCATCCGATTCGTATTCAAACAATGACCACCACCGACACGATGGACACATTGGCGACGGTTGAGCAAACAATCAGATGCATTGATGCAGGTGCAGAATTGGTTCGCATTACAGCACCGAGTAAAAATGAAGCTGAAAATTTACAAGTAATAAAAAATGAATTAAATGCTAGAGGTTATCATACGCCGCTTGTTGCTGATATTCATTTTACACCCAATGCCGCCGAAATTGCCGCACGCATTATTGAAAAAGTGAGAGTGAACCCAGGCAATTATGTAGACAAGAAAAAATTTGAACAAATTGAATATACTGATGAGGAATACCTCGAGGAGATAGAGCGAATTAGAGAACGATTTACACCTTTGGTACTTATATGTAAAGAGCATGAAACTGCGATGCGTATTGGCACCAATCATGGTTCATTAAGCGATCGAATTATGAGTCGATATGGCGATACCGCAATTGGTATGGTTGAAAGCGCGATGGAATTTTTACGTATTGCACGATCACTCGATTACCATCAAATTGTATTGAGTATGAAAAGCAGTAATCCTCAAGTGATGGTTCAAGCCTATCGCTTACTCGTACAAAAAATGACAGAAGAGTTTGATGAATGTTACCCTTTGCATTTAGGTGTAACTGAAGCAGGTGATGGTGAAGATGGTAGAATAAAAAGTGCAATTGGCATCGGCACTTTATTAGCCGATGGTATTGGAGATACAATTCGAGTTTCATTAACTGAAGATCCAGAATTTGAATTGCCTGTTTGTAAAGATATTATTTCAACCTTAATTACAAATGCTTCTATTCAACTTAATGATGATGGCACCGAAAATCTAAAAGTCCCACCAATTGAAACCTTACCTTATTCTCCATTCGAGTATAAACGAGTAGAAACCCAAAAAATTAAAAATATCGGTGGCAATCAAGTGCCTGTAGTTGTAGCTGATATTAGTAAAATTGAACATCTCAACCCTGAGGATTTAAAATTAGTTGGATATCATTATTCAAAGCAAGATGATAAATGGACAATTGGCGATATGGCTGCTGATTATTTGTTTGTCAATCATGTACCTGAATTTGCACTTCCTGGAACGCTCGGCGTTATATGCTATCCAGCAATATGGTTGCAACATAAAGACAATCCATCATGCTACCCTATTTTTGAGGCTGCTCAGTATGTGAATGCATCGAATGATGAAAAAAGTAAAACCATCAATTTTATTATGTTGGATGCTTATTCAAATGTGTATCCACCTCATTTTTTAGATGTTTTATTTCATAAGTGTAAAGAAGATAAGACAGCTGTGCTTTGTCTGAGTTCACTCAATTCAAACTCAATGCAAAGTATTCGTCGATTATGTATGGAGATTTTAATTCGTGGCATTAATAATCCGGTGATCATTATTTCAGATAGCAATCATAAAACATTAAATGAGGCATTGGTTCATTATTCGGTTGATGCTGGCGGTTTATTATTAGATGGATTTTTAAATGGCATTTGCTTAGGATATCAATTTGGCGTTTTAAATAATGGAGTAAGTGACAATGGTCAAAAATTAAGTGATATTGAAATAGCCACGCTAAATTCTATCTCATTTGGAATTCTTCAAGCCACCCGAACAAGAATTTCCAAAACAGAATATATTTCTTGTCCGAGTTGTGGGCGCACCTTATTTGATTTACAAGAAACCACTGCAAAAATTCGAGCTGTTACCAATCACCTTAAAGGAGTTAAAATTGCTATCATGGGTTGTATTGTCAATGGCCCTGGTGAAATGGCTGATGCTGACTTTGGATACGTTGGTAGTGGTATTGGGAAAATTACATTGTACAAAAGTAAGGAGGTTGTGAAACGAAATATTGATAGTGAGGTTGCAGTTGATGAATTAATTAATTTATTGAAAGAGCATGGCGCTTGGGTTGATCCGAAAGAGATCAATTAATCTGTAAATACTGCCCGATCTTGCCTGTTCGGCAGACAGGTTTCTTTGTTTTACTTGACACAAAAAATTAAAGTCATCAAATATTTTAGTTTAGTTCTCTTTTATTAATTTACAACCGCTTTAACGTTTGGTTTTCTAGTTTTGAAAAAAATTATTTACATGCGTAAGCTGTTTTATCTTGCCATCATTTGTGTGGCTACCCTATTTTTAGCCCCTTATGTTTTTACGAATGCTCAAATTAAAAAGCATATTAAGCATCAGAATTATCAAGATGGTGATATCATTTTTCAGTCATCAAATAGCAGACAATGTGAGGCGGTTAAACTAGCTACGCATTCAAATATTAGTCATTGCGGCATATTGTTTCAAGAAGAAGGTAATTGGTTTGTGATTGAGGCTGTTGAGCCTGTTCAAATAGTTTCGTTATCGTCATTTATTGCTCGTGGTGAAGAAAAACATTATACAATTAAACGCTTAAAGTCAACTTACAATCAACTTGATGATGCCAAAATAGCGAGCATGAATCAACTTGGCAAGAGATGGATAGGTAAACATTATGATATTTACTTCAGTTGGAATAATGATGAAATATACTGTTCTGAACTCGTTTGGAAACTTTATCATGACGCTGCTCAAATTGATCTTTGCACCTTAAAAAAATTAAGGGATTATGATTTATCAAGTCCTCTTGTAAAAACAATGATGAATGAACGATATGGTAAAAATGTTCCGCTCAATGAAGAAATGGTAGCGCCTTCTGACATCTACAATTCAGATAAATTAGAACTTGTGGATCAACAATAAATTAAATTTTACCTATTCAATAAGTTCATTATCTTTCAACTCAAATAACATTCTATGAATAAATTATTTTCAATTCTTTTATTGCTGATTTCATTCACTTTCTTTGGATGCAACGATAAAACGAGTAATTCAACCACTCCACCCAACGAAAAAAAACATCATTTAAATATACCCAATAATGGTATTCAAAGTATGATGGAAGCCAATACGCAAAAAATTATTGAAGGTACTGATGGCAGCATCATTGTTATTGTTGGTGAGGTAACTCGAAAAAAAGTGGACATCACCATTAAACGAGATGATAAAATTTTAGATGAAAGAATTATTACAGAGCACGAAACGATGATGTTCAATTATGAAGGCACTAATTATACCATTGAACTTCATAATATTAAAAAACCTCTGATAGGCCTAGGTAAAGCTGAGATCAGCATTAAATAAAAACCTGTTTTTTTAGATACAATTTAAATAAGGTTATCATGAGCTTACAGAAATTAATTTCAAACTATGCTTCATTTAATGAATGGGCTAATCATAAGATTGTAGTATGGTTAAAAGAGTTAGATCCGTCCCTTCTTTACAAAACAACCCCTTCAAGTTTTACATCTATTGATTATACGTTACAGCATATATTACGAACACAACGGTTTTGGCTAAGTTTTATATCAGAAGAAGATACTACTCATTTTGATTGGAGAGTAATTGAGGGGAATATAGAAAGAATATTCTCTGAACTTGAAGAAGTTTCTCAAAATATGAAAGTAAAATTCTCATTGTTTAATGAGGATGAATTAATGAAGACATTAGTCCTAAACATGTCATGGTGCAAAAACAATTTAAATAGGTACGAATATATTTTACATGTTATCAATCATAGTACATTTCATCGTGGACAAATTATTACGATGGCAAGATGTTTGGGAATAAATGAAGGTGTAGTGAATACTGATTACAATTTCTTCAATACCAAATAGTTTGAGAATATCTTAAACGCAAAATCTAAATCTGAAATTGAAAATTTATTCTAACGAATGAAATTTGGAATTCCTAATGTCTATTGTATCTTTAACGCTACTCATCTTTCATTCATTTAATAAATTCAATCCAGAAAAATTGGGTTCTATTATTTCCCAATTGAATACAATTAGCTAATTATGTCAAGCACAGATTATATGAAACTCGCTTTGCAGGAAGCTCAAAAAGCTTATAATGCAGATGAAGTGCCAGTTGGCGCCATTATTGTTTTAAATGATACCATTATTGCGAAAGGATATAATCAAGTTGAATTATTAAATGATGCAACTGCACATGCTGAAATCATTGCATTGACATCGGCTTTCCAATATTTAGGAAGTAAATACTTACAAGAAGCAACTCTTTATGTAACTCTTGAACCATGTGTTATGTGCGCTGGTGCTTTGTATTGGAGCAAAATAGGCCAAGTAATATATGGTGCATCAGACGAAAAAAATGGATATAGAAAAACATGTACTCATTCACCATTTCATCCCAAGACAAAAGTATTATCTGGACAGTATGAAAATGAATGCGCGCAATTGATGAAGGATTTTTTCAAAAACAAGAGATCGTAAATTCATTCGATCAGAATCATATCAAATTCTCGGATTAAAGCTTCGTTAATCATGTTGCCACTTCATTTATTCGCTTATTTTTGCGTGCAGAAAATTAATATCTGAAAATTTATGAATGCAACTATCAAAACCATCCTTTTTACGGTATTAACCTTATCAGTTTTTGCCATTGCTTTGGTTGAATTGAGCGGAGTAAGCTCCACAGCACTGATCAACAAATATGGCAAAAAAGCAGTTGAACATAAAATAGATTTATCTAAAGAGGATCAATCTAAGCGTGATGATGAAGTAAAAAATCTACCGAAAACCAAAATGGAAATTGCTGAAACAAAATATAATTTCGGCAAGATGAAAGAGGGAGATAAAGCCCAACACAATTATATTGTAAAAAATACAGGCGATCAACCTTTAATGATCGCTAATGTTCAAACTTCATGTGGCTGCACTGCACCATCCTTTCCGAAAGAGCCAATTTTACCAGGCAAAGAAGCCATAATTACTTTAGAGTTTAATAGTGCTGGAAAATCTGGTCATGTATTAAAAAATGCACTCGTGATTGCAAATTCAGATAATTCGCCATTCTCAATTGGGTTTGAAGCTGATGTTGAAAAAAAATAATCAAAACTAAATCCACTGCAATTTGTCACTCGTTCCGCATTTTCAAAATCATAAGCAACAAAACGAAATGGGTTTTGTTGATCATCTTGAAGCTCTTCGCTGGCATGTGGTTCGTTCGTTGATTGCCATTATCATTTTTGCAATTTTAATTTTCATTAAGATTGATTGGATATTTGATCATATCATTTTTGGCCCAATGCAAGCCGATTTTGTTTCGTATACTGGCCTATGCAAAATCAGTCATTATTTACATATGGGTGATGCTTTATGTATGCCACCACCTAATGTAAAAATGCAAGTAACAGCATTTGGTTCTCAATTTATGACCAGTATTAGTATCGCTTTTCTTGGAGGTTTTATTGTTGCCTTTCCTTATGTATGTTGGGAAATTTGGCGATTTTTAAAACCTGCGTTAAGCACCACAGAAATTAAAAATACAAGAGGTGGTATTTTATTTGTTACCTTTTTCTTTTTGTGTGGCATCTCATTTGGATATTTTTTATTAGCGCCCTTTACTTTTAGTTTTCTATCAAATTATAAACTCGGCGTTTTAAGTACCTTAGAAACTCGACCAACTTTAGATGATTATATTGAAAACATGATCAATATCATTATTGGTGCAGGTATTTCGTTTCAGTTACCTGTGGTTTCATTTGTGCTGACAAAAATTGGACTTATCACTCCTTTATTTTTAAAAACTTATCGTAAGTATGCCTATGTTTTTATACTTGTGATAGCAGCAGTGATTACACCTTCGCCTGATTGGATGAGTCAGGCAATAGTTGCCTTGCCATTATTTTTATTGTATGAATTAAGTATATTGATTAGTTCGTATGTTGAGAATAAAAGGGCTAAACAAGATGCTGAATTTTTTAGCTCTTAATAAAACTATCAACATGTGCAATCAATAATTCATAGTTCACTTTTTCTAAAGGATGTTTGGTATTGGGTAATAAGTAAAACGAACCATTTTTTAATTCTCTGAATGTATTTAAAGTTTCATCGATACTTACCATATTATCTTTATCACCTAAACCCACCATCACTTTAACATCAATTGTTTGCAATGCTGATTTTGAAAGTGGAGAAAAATTGCCCAAATCAATCATCAAATTTTTTGTTTTAGAAATCAATTCTCTCCAGTCAAGATATTGATGAGTGTTTTTCAATTGTTGAACGAAAGCAGGTATTTTTTGTTCCATGATATCTGGGTTCAACATTGATGTTTCATGCATCGCAATCTCTTCATCCCAATTAAACTTAGTTGCTAAAGTGATAATACCAGAAAATAGCTCTGGCTTTCTTACTGCTGCATTTAAGGCAATATATCCACCCATACTATATCCAAAAATGAAAATCTTTTCAGTAAAATTATTTTCAAGATATTGTATTAGATAATCAGTAAAATTGGAGATAGTAAAATCGCAATCGATACTATTATCACCATGCTTTGGAAAATTAATCGCAATACAATTATAATTTGGATTGAGTTTGGAAATTATTGAATCAAATTGAGATGCCGACCCAAGGGCGCCATGTAGGAATAAAATGGTTTGCATGATTTACTTTTTAAAATTTGGCTTTTTTGTAAAGCTAGTCACCAAATTTACTTTATTCTCCCAATTTGCCTTAATTGTTATTTGAGCAGGAAGTAATTCAACTATTTCGGGTTGTTTACGTTCACCGAAAAACGAACCTGTATCCCAAAGACCATTTCCATTTTTATCATGCAAAATTCTTATCTGATAATTATCTGGATTTAATAACTGAAAAGAAATCAATGTGTCGCTTGCAGGTTTACGAGCAATCACTTTATCGTTTCGAATCAGTTCAATAATATCTTGTTCATCCTTTTTACATTGCACAGTTAAAAAACCATAATCACTTCGGCGTTTCGTTTTAAAATAAAACTCATTCGCACTTGATTGCAAACCTGCACTATCTTGTACAAATCCTTTGAGCAAAACAACTTTATACAAAGCATCTTCAGACCATTGCGTAGAAACAATAATATTTTTGTTTGTAGAATCTAAACGAATATTGGCTGATGCATCAAGAATATCATCCTGAAACAGACGCAATTTAGTGATATCCATCAATTTCAATGTATGGTCGAATTTAATTGAAAGAGAGTCATTGAGATCAAAAGTCCGTTTGGTTTTATTGACAGTATCAATATTTAAATTAAAACTTAATTTATTACTTGGCTTGGTAGTACTAGCGTTACTTGATTTTGTCATTAACTTTTTTCGCGTACTTGTATCAATTTTTTCTTCTGAAACAAAACTAAAAAGTGAAAGTTTATTTGAGTCTTTTGGATTGACTTTAGCCTCTATAAAAGCAATTCTTTCATTTGCCATGTCAAATCGTAGATTTTTATTTAGATCTTGCAATGCGTACACTGAAAAATCTTTATCTGGCAAATTTTTAAAATAGAAATTACCCATTTCTACTTTTTGAATGTACATGGGTTTAGAGGTATAAAAAGCTGAATCAGGCAAATTAGCAGGATACAAAACAATATAGCATGACGTATCGGGCTTGCCAGTATTCGCTTCAATCAAACTTCCTTTTAATGAAAGTGAATCAAAATATTTACCTGTTGAAAAAGTGAAATACAAATTATCATAGATATTACCTTCTCTTAAATCTTGAACTGCATTCCCTAGTGAAATCGAATAGGTGGTGTTTTTTTCTAACAAACTATCATCGATATTGACAGTTAAAGTGCGTTTATGAACTGACACTTTAGGATTGGTTTTTAAGAGTGGTGTGATCACCAATTGATTTTGAATATCTTTTATTTGAATAAATTCATTAAACTCAAATTCAATTTTACCTCCTTTAAAATTGATAGCTGAATCGGCTAAACTTCTTTTTTTAAGAAGAGGTGAGGTTTCATCTTTGGGTCCACCTGTCGGACTTACCATATTAGCACATGAGAGCCAAAAAAAGGAGACCAAAAGGAAGAGCAGATAATATGGTGTTTTGATAAACATTAAAATAGAATGCAATGATAAGAACTAAACGGGAAGTTCAACTAATGAAAGAAGCTAAAAATTGCGTAAATATTTTGGACTGTGATTGATTTTAGAATATGAAACAATAATATTTATATATTTGCAACCCAACAATGAAACATCTTCCAAATATTTTAACACTCGGCAATTTATTTTTTGGATGCATGGCTATTGCCTTTATTTTGCATTCGCAACCCTTTTTAAGTGAAGTGAATGGCGAGCAATATTGGGTGAGTGGCACTACACAAGCTTATTATGGAAGTATTTGCATTTTAATTGCAGCCATATTAGATGTATTTGATGGCATGGTAGCTCGTTGGTTAGGCGTAAGTTCAGCCATTGGAAAAGATTTAGATTCATTATCGGATATTGTTTCGTTTGGCGTGGCACCGAGTATGATACTAATGAAAATGCTTTGGGCGTCGTGGATGCAAGACCCGAATGCAATTGATATTTCGATGATTGGTATTGCTCCTGCGTTTATTTTGGCTTGCTTTGGCGCTTTGCGATTAGCACGATTTAATAATTCACCCTCTACAACTGATTATTTTACAGGTGTTCCAATTCCGGCTGTTGGCTTATTAGTTGCTTCATTTCCATTAATTAATTTATACAATCCATTAGGCATTGGTTTTAAGATGCAAAACGTTTGGATTCTTTATCTCATCATTGCAATTCTTTCATGGTTGATGGTAAGTAAAATGAAATTATTTACTTTGAAATTTTCAGGGTTTTCAGTTAAAAAATATTGGCCTCAATTGGCTTGGTTTGCGTTAACCTTAGTTGCTTTACCATTTTTAAAAACCTTGGCCATACCATTCTCATTTTTATTATACATTTTATTATCATTCGCATATAAACACAACGAAGCATGATTTACACAGCACATATCAATATAATGCCACTCACCGAATTATTAGATCCTCAAGGAAAGGCGGTAAACAGCAGTCTGCATAATTTAGGATTAAATGCCATTCAAGATGTTCGTATTGGAAAACATATTACACTTTCGGTAGAAGCTGAAAGTAAAGAAGCAGCGAATACAATTGCCGACCAAGCCTGTCAAAAAATGCTTTGCAATGCGGTGATGGAGAAGTATAGTATTGTGATTGAGTAAAGGGAGAGATGATTTTCTACTTCACCACAAGAATCTCACCTCTTTGATCACGCATCGTTCCCGAACGGGTTCTATACGTGATATAATAGGCAAATACATCTGTTGATGAAATTTGATTCGGTGTCCAATCCCAAGAATCCCCACTAGCTATAAATACCTTCTGTCCCCAACGATTTAATATCGTTACCGAAACAATACTTATTTCTTTTTGATTTAGATAAGAAGCATTTAAAATATGCCAACTATCGTTAAGCCCATCGTTATTGGGTGTTATTGCATTTGGTAATTTGATAGGATTTAAAGGCGCTGCATAGGTAGGATCGATTCCAACATAATTAATACAAGTATCAGTGATAATAGGAGGATTAAAATCGAAATAAATAGCCGCTACATTCGGAGTGCGAGTACCGTTAGGTAAATTTAATTTCAATTTGATTTTAAATTGCAGCCATCCATGACTTTGAGGTTCGTGATGAAAACTATCTAACAAATTAATATGATGAAAATAAAATATAAGTATATTTTGCTTGAGTTCATATTCAACGCTGTGACTTGATGAAATAAATTTAAATGAAGCCGGATCTAAATTACTATGTAATGTATCTCTGATGACTACTTTATATGCTGTATCATTTCCAGTATTTTGAAAATGAATGGTATACGTTAATTCATCTCCTGCATTGGCATGATCTTGCGGGTAAACTAGCTTTGCATTAGGATCAAACGAATTGACTACTGGAATACAAAAATGAATTGAGTTATTGGAAGGATTTATATCCGCAATCACATTACTCACAGTTGTGGTAATACAAACCTCACTTCCCATAACAGCGGAAGTATCGGTAATCACATCAATGCCGAATGCAGCATTAATATCGATGATCGACATATCGGG
>DAOOQH010000115.1:0-10326 GCA_035388625.1 Chitinophagaceae bacterium
AAGTGAAGGTGGTCAAATGCCATTACATAGAAGATTACCAAAGCGTGGATTTAAGAACATTAATCGAGTTGACTACAAAGTACTCAATCTTGAGCAAATAGATGCATTAGCTAAACGTTACGAATTACAAGAAATTTCTCCTGAAAGTTTATATGTAACAGGTCTATTAAATCGTACTGATTTAATCAAGATCTTAGGGAAAGGTGAATTAACAACCAAACTAAGTTTCAAAGTGAATGCAGTTTCAGAAACTGCCAAAAAAGCAATTGAAGCTGCAGGTGGTAGTCTTGAAATAGTGATTTAATCAATTTAAGATAATACTAATTTATTAGTATTATTTTTTTATATACACCACTCAAATCAATCTAAACGCAAAAAGAATATTTAAATATAGTTTGTAAAGGTGCTATTATTCAATTAATTTGCAAGCCAATAAACTTGAACATAGAAGTAGAATGAAAAAAATAATTAATACATTAAAGAATATTTGGAGTATCGATGAACTTCGTAATAGAATTATCTTTACTCTTACCCTTTTATTAATTTATAGGGTTGGATGTCATGTTGTAATTCCTGGAATTAATCCTAATGACTTAAGCAGTGGAGAAGGACAAAATGGTTTACTTGGTTTGTTTAATATGTTTGCTGGAGGAGCTTTTAATAAAGCTTCTATTTTTGCATTGGGTATTATGCCTTACATTTCAGCAAGTATTGCGATGCAATTGGCACAAATTGCCATTCCGCAATTACAAAAATTATCTAAGGAAGATAGTGGCCGTAAGAAAATTACACTCTATACACGCTATTTAACTGTAGCAGTAACTCTTTTTCAAGCAGTAGGATATATTACTTATTTGCGTAGTCAAAATAGCAACGCAATTATGAATGATAATTTCTTATGGATGTTTTCAACTGTTGTTATTTTAACAACAGGTACATTATTTGTAATGTGGTTAGGTGAAAAAATTACAGATAAAGGTATTGGAAATGGTACTTCATTAATTATCTCTGCAGGTATTATCGCTCGTTTGCCTCATGCTTTAATTCAAGAGTTTGAAGCTAAAACACAAGCTGCAGGTGGTGGATTATTAATTTTCTTAATTGAAATTGCATTCATGGTTATCATCATTATGTTGATTATACTTTTGATTCAAGGTGTTCGTCGTATTCCTTTGAATTATGCACGTCGTATCGTAGGTGGCACATCAGCAACAGATATGACAGGTGCTCGTGATTTTATTCCTATTAAAGTAAATGGTGCAGGGGTTATGCCAATCATATTTGCACAAGCAATGTTATTTATACCATCAACTGTCATTGGTTTTTCTACAAGCGAAACAGCACAAGGTTTTGTAAAGCACTTGACTGATCCGGGTTCATTATGGTATAATGTGATTTATGCAATATTAGTTATTGCTTTCACCTATTTATACACTGCGTTGATATTTAATCCAAACCAAATGGCTGATGATTTAAAACGTAACAATGGTTTTATTCCTGGAATTAAACCTGGTGAAGATACTGCTAATTATATAGGCGCAATCATGGATCGTATCACATTGCCTGGTGCCATATTCTTAGCATTGATTGGTATTCTACCTGGTATTGCTGGTCAAATGAAAATTACAAGTGGTTTTGCAAGTTTTTACGGTGGAACCTCTATGTTGATTATGGTTGGTGTTATCTTAGATACACTTCAACAAATTGAAAGCCAACTTTTAATGCGTCATTATGATGGATTAATGGAAACAGGTCGAATTTCAGGTAGACAATCAGTAGCAGCTAGCGTATAGTCTAACTTCAAACATTTTTTGGAGATTATTATTTACTATTCATTTTTCTCATCTTCAATTTTTATCTTTAAGTTTCAAAGTCTTGATCTATTACAAAACAAATGAGGAGGTTGAATTAATACGTAAGAGTAATCAACTTGTTTCAGCTACAATTGCTGAATTAGCAACTCGATTAAAACCAGGTGTTACAACAAATCAATTAGATCAGATTGCTGAAAGTTTTATCCGCGACCATGGTGCTGTCCCAGCATTCAAAGGTTTTCGAGGATTCCCCTATACATGTTGTATGAGCGTTAATGCAGCCGTTGTGCATGGATTTGCCACTGATGAAGAGCTCAAAGATGGTGATATTGTAAGCATTGACACAGGTACAGTTTTAAACGGTTTTGTTGGTGATAGTGCGTATACTTTTGCCATAGGAGAAATTAGCACCGAAATTCAAAAATTACTTACTGTTACCAAAGAATCTCTTTATAAAGGAATTGAAAAGACAATAGTTGGAAATAGAATTGGTGATATTAGTTGGGCTATACAAGATTATACTGAAAAGAAACATGGTTATGGTGTTGTAAGGGAATTAACCGGTCATGGTGTTGGTAAAAGCTTACATGAAGAACCTGAAGTACCAAATTATGGAAAGCGTGGTAATGGTTTAAAATTGCGTGAAGGTTTAGTGATTGCTATTGAGCCAATGATTAATTTAGGTAAAAAAGATATTTTTTGCGCAGATGATGAATGGACTATTCTTACTGCTGATGGAAAACCTTCCGCCCATTTTGAGCATTCAATCTGTGTGAGAAAAGATAAGGCCGATATTCTTTCAACCTTTGAACAAATTGAAATCAATGAGAAGGCAAATATTAATTTGTTCTCAGATTTTTAACTGATTTATTTAATCGCAAATTTCAACGTTGAAATACATATTGTTTGTATTATTTGTGGCTTCCCATTTTTTATTTTGTAATGATGATTCGCAATGAGAATTTACAAATATTAGGTAAGACCCAATCTCGATGACTATCTTTTCTATTTTGAATATTCTAGTACCTATCTATCATCATTGTCAAGTTAGGCTGTCGTAGTTCAAGGAAAATTTGCGAGAATCTGAATAAATATCAAATTAGTATAAATCAGAATAAATATTTGTTTTAATTTAGTTCTATGAAAAGTGATGAATTAGGTATTGATCTTGAAATTCTTTATGAAACAGTAAAAATGAAGATGCCATTCGGTAAATATAAAAATGTTGTGATGGCTGATTTACCAATTTCTTATCTTGAGTATTTTTTACGAAAAGAAGGCTTCCCTAAAGGTAAACTTGGAATGATTATGTCTACAGTTTATGAAATTAAATTAAATGGGTTGGATGATATTTTTCATCGTTTAAGACGCTAGATTCAATAATCTTATTTCGAAATATTACAAATTTTGAGTTGAATATTCATCGCTTAAAAAATATTTTTCACATATTTATTTTTTGGTTGTGAAATTTGACTTTCTTTTCGTAATATTACGGATACTTTAATATATCCTTACTATGTTAAGAAAATTACTCTTTATTATACTTTGTTTACCGTATGCTCTTTCTGCTCAAAAACACCATGAAATGGGTATTTTTGGTGGGACTTCAAGCTATTATGGCGATCTTCAGGAACGTTTATTTCCAAAAGAAGGATACCGTGCATGTGGCGGTTTGATGTATAAACACTTCGTTCATCCAATGGTTGGTTTTCGTTTCGGGGCTACTTATGCAAGTTTATATGGTGCTGATAGTTTGTCTGAATCACCTGCAGTGAAGAGAAGAAATTTGAATTTTCAAACCAATTTATTTGAGGCTCATGCAGCATTAGAATTAAATTTTATTCCTGTTGATTTTGATGAGTTTAAATTTTCTCCTTATTTGTTTGCTGGACTTTCAGCATTTTATTACAATCCTTATACACAAGGCGTGAATGACGAAAAAATATATCTCAGACCATTAAGTACCGAAGGTCAAGGCTTGCGTCAATATACAGATAGAAAGGTTTATAGCTTAGTAAATGTTGGCGTGCCATTAGGAGGCGGTATGAAAGTGTTTATCGGTAAAACGGTGATGTTAAGTGCTGAAATTGGTTTTCGATATACTGCAACTGATTATTTAGATGATGTAAGTAAAACCTATGTAAACCTTGATACATTGCAACGCTATAAGGGGAAGCAAAGCGTTGATCTTTCATTTAGAAGTGATGAATTACCAACTTGGGATGGTAATTATCCAAACGATAAATTTGTTCGTGGCGATAATAATAAAAAGGATTGGTATTGGTTTGGCGGAATTAATGTTGCAATTTATTTCGAAGCATTTGGTAATTTAATGCCATACAAAAAAACAAGATGTCCTAAAAAATTCAATTAATTTTTGAATTTTAAAGATTATTGTAAAGAAGAAAGAATTTCTGATTCCGTAGCAAAATCGTTTACATTATCACCTACTTGCGGTATTACAAATAACTGTAAAAAGGGTCTTGCATATGACTCTTTCTCTAATCATTATAAATATTGACGTTTAAGATTGTTGTTTAAATTAAATACCATTCATCAAAGTTGGAGAAGATGTTAGGAATTAATTAATTCAAATCATTTACTTTTTTTCTTGAGTAATTTCGATGAGTTTGTCATCGTTTCCAATACCAAAAATAGCATAAGGTAAATCACGAATTATTTCATCAATTTTTTTGTAAGAGATGCTTTGTGGTAAAACTATATTATTCCCATTTTGAATAACATGATATTCAATAATTGGTAGTTTATTTTTTACACTAAAGTTTATATAAACATCTGGAATATTTTTATTTGAATTAGAGGTCCATTCGATATTTGCGTTTTTAATTCCCATGATTACACTCTTTTGTTCCATAGTTTTTTCATTACTATGAATTCGCATCGGAATTTTTATTCCAGAAAAAGGAACGAGTTGAGGATAAATTGAATAGAGCTTAAGTGAATATTGTATCGAATTTGATTGGTTATTTAATTCTTTTTCACAGATACTAAGTGATTCATAAACTCGACCTAAAAAAAGTTTTTCATATTCTAAATCAATCAACATTTCATTTAAAATACTATCAAGATATGATTTAGCTTCATTGTAATTTCCTTTCTTCATTAATAGTTTAGCCACGAAAAGTTTGTAATACCTTTTAACATTGTAGCGTTTCTCTTTAGATATTTCTTTTTTAAATCGATCTAAAAAGTAATTCGTTGAAAATCCTTCAATGAGTTGTAATATTTCGTCAAATGAGACTGTACTCTCTGTTGAAAATAATTTATAGATCACTCGATCACGTTCAGGATTTTCAGCAAATTGATTAATGATTAAAAACTGCAGACCATATTTTTCAATGGTAAGACTTGCAATTTTAGTGAGATCTGATGGCGTATACCACCAATTTTTATTGTTAAATTTAATTGCATCAATTTCACGAATTTTGATGATGAGATTGGTTAAAGCAGATGTAAAATCGTAATGACTTTGCCCTAGTGTTGTGCCAATATGAATTTCTTTAAATTGCTCAGCTCTTTTTGCATATCGCTTGGCAATTTCTATTTGTCCATCATAAATTAAATTTCTAGAGAGCGCTAGATTATACCATCCAAATCCTGGTGTAGAACCATTCGCTTTAATTAATTCTTTTAATTCTTCAATGCCTTTTTTATTATCACCTTTATATTTATTTAAAATGGATAAGTAGTAATACGATTCATTTAATCGTTTGTCAATACTTCTATCTTCGTTTTTTGAAGCATCATAGTAATGTTCAGCCTCACCAAATTTTGCTTGTATTGCACAAAAAGTTGCGTAATTATTTGCTGGAAAATATGGGGTTGATTTTAGTTTGTCGTAATAATAGCCACCAGACTCAATATTTAATTGATAAGTGTAGATAATCGATTTATAATGCCATACACTTGGCATTTTTTCAATTTCATATTTGGGACCGAAAAATACTTTGTTCAAAACGGCATCTCGTTTAATTTTAAGAGTCGCACTATCAATTAACTTATTTGCATAGGCTTCATTCTCATCAATACTATTTTTTAGAAAGGAATATTTTTTCGAAGTATAAAATCGATTTCGATGAACTGTCCATGCCATATAATTATAGGTATCGCTTACAAATTCATCTTGAAGATCAATTTGTTTGCATTTTTGTAAAAGCTTCCAAACATTGGCAGGTTCTTCCATATTACTATATGCTTGCATTAGAATATATGCATTATAATCCCAATCACGATGAAACTTCATGACCTTCAAATAAGTCATTACATCATTGGTTCTGGTTTTAAGTTCAGATTTAAAATCTTTCTCTAGAAGTAAAAGTGATCTTTCAAGCTGAGTAGCGGCTGCCTTGTATCCTAAATAGTCGGCAGCATGTTCAAATTTATAACTGCCTTCAAATAACCAACCAACATAATAAGTTGAGTCTAAACGTTTAAATTCTCTTCCTCTTGGCAATGCATCCTTACTTGTAAATGTCATCTCGGCTCTTTTGGCGTCAATTTCATAACGTAATGCCTGTTTAGATTGTGCTAGGCAATTTCGAGAAAATGATATTGCAAGAAGAATAACAAGTGAATAGGTTAGCTGGTTTACTAACCTTGTGTTACTTTTAAAATGATATACTTTATTAGTTGATATTTTGAACACAAATAAATTTCGTCATGCGATAAAACAAATATAGTGTTCTTTTCAAGATATGTAGAGAAACCTTTTACCGTATCCAATCTTTTAACGAATTTATAAATAATGTTTGTTGGTCTGCAAAAACACTATGTGAGCAACGATCAAGATACCGGAGATTGGATATACCAATAATTGATTGAAGCTTTATAACTTGGTCGTTTGAATACAAGCCATCATCCTTACCATATAAACCAAATACTTTTACTTTTTTTGCGAGTAGTGTTTTAATAGTTCCCATTAAATCAAGGGTTGTATATTTTTCATTCATCCAAAAACCTTGTGGACCTTGATAAGTCATTTTCGAAGCATATTTTTTTAAAGTTGAATCAGTTTTAAACAATTCATAAATAGTTTTTGCTTCATCAGTTGGTTGCTTTGGTCTATAAAAATTATTTTGCATCGCATGAGCGAAGCTATATGTGCTGTATTCAAGTGTGGTAGTATCCATCTTTTCAAGTAATTCAATATAACTGAAATTGACACTATCATTCTTAGTTTGATAAATTTGTTTACATGTTTTAATGATCGTTCTAAACGTTTCTTGAAGTGAGATAGGTGCGCCAACTAATACTAGGGCTGAAGTTTTTTCAGGATATTTTTCAGCGAATAGTGAACCGACAATGCCACCGAAACTATGACCTATTAGGGTTGCTTTAGGTAGTTTATAACTTTCATAAATAGAATTCATATCGTCGAAAGTTTCTTGAAAAGTATACTTGGCTTTTTCATCTGTTGATCGACCTTCGCCTCTGCGGTCATAAACAATTACAAAATAACCTTGATTCGCTAAAGCTTGAGCAGTTGTTATTTCAAAATTTGCACAATTATAACCTGGTCCGCCATGTAAAAAAAGAATGGCAGGATTTTCCTGGTTGCCGAATGTTTTGATATAAAGATTTCCTCCAAAAGTTAGAAGTGAATTCAGTAGCAGAATAAAAAGGATGAGAATGTTTTTCATAGGAATTTGATTGTTGAAAAGTAATTACTGACAATACAAATATAGATTTCTAATTTATGAATTGCAATTGAATTCAAATTTTTTCGCCAAATGAAGTGAGCAATATATGATCGATTGATATTCTAATCATATTATTCTGTGAAGTCAAACAAAAGAAATACTTGAGCGTTTGATTTTATGAGGATATTATTTTATTCAGCAGATAGATTCAATTTCGAAATCGAATTTGAAATAATTCGCTGATCATCTTTGGTTTTTGCTAATGCGAATGCTTTTTGAAAATTTGTCAATGACTTCTTTCGATCAATATCTTGGTATAAATTACCCAAAAGAGAAAAGTAAAGATGTGAATCTACTAATGCTAATTTTTCAGCTTCAATAATTGCTTCGTGTTTGCTATTGGCTTTTGATAATGCATACGTTCTATTTAATGCGGCAATAGGAGAGTACTGAATAAGAAGTAATTTATTATAGAGTTGTAATATTTGTTCCCATTTCTCTTTTGTATCCGCTTTATTCGTGTGCCAATAGGCAATGGCCGCTTCAATATGATATTTTGAAATCGTATTTCCTTTCGAAGATAAATTTAAATAGTAAACACCTTTTTCAATTAATTCTTTATTCCAAAGTGTTTCGTCTTGCTCTTCATACAATATCATTTCGCCAAGGCTATTTTGACGCGCGTCAAAACGTGATGAATGAAAGCACATTAATGCAAGTAAGGCAGATACCTTTGGTTGATTGGTATGCTCATTTTCAACTAACATCAAATTTAGTCGCATGGCTTCGATGCAAAATTCTTTTTTCAAACTAGTATTTTGTGAAGCAGAATAATATCCCTCACTAAATAATAAATAAAGTGTTGATAAAACATTCTCCAATCTAATGTCAATTTCAGTGATTGATGGCATTTCAATTTTTATTTTTTCAAGCCTAAGTTTCTCTTTGGCTCTTGCCATTCTTTTATAAATTGCCTCTTTGGAGGTTAAGAAAGCATCTGCAATTTCTTCAGCACCAAAACCACAAAGTATATTTAAAGCCAATCCTATTTGTGATTCGGCATTAATGCAAGGATTACAAATAGCAAATATCATTTCTAATTGACTATCAATAATGTTTTTGCTAGAAAGGTCAATTTCTAATTCATGAAAAATTGGCTGATTTGATTTTAGGTCTACTGAAATTTTATCGGTGAACACTTTATGATGTCGGAAATAATCAATGGTTTTATTTTTTGAAACGCTATAAAGCCATGCTGTTGGGTTATATGGAAGACCTTTTAATCCCCAAGTTTCTGCAGCAACTAAAAATGTGTCACTCACAATATCTTCAGCAATTTCAATATATTCAATACCAAAGAGTTTGCAAATTACTGAAACAATTTTTCGATATTCTGTTCTAAATAAATGAGGAATTATTTCTTGATCAGCCATGTCGTACAAATTTAATTATAGATTACATACAAATTCCGCAATACCAATTTTAAAGCCATCATACTAAAAAACATGTCTTGATGGATGAAGAAATTGATATTGCGAAACTGAAATTTTTCTACATCGAAACAATCATTCGAACTTCAACACTTCCACCTGCTGCGAGAATTGGACAAGATTTTGCCATTTCGGTTGCCTCTTCAAAATTGTCAGCTTTGATAATCGAATAGCCACCAACTGTTTCTTTGGTTTCAACATAGGGGCCATTCATCACCACTTGATTTGATTTTATGACCCTGCCATCTGATTCGAGACGGTTACCCGGACTAGCAAGTTTGTTTTGAGCGGCCATATTGCCTAACCAATCCTGCCAAGGCTTCATCATTGCTTGTAATTGTTCTGGCGATAATGGTGTTTCATTGTTGTTTTCTTCGCGTCGGAAGACTAATAAGAATTCTTTCATTTTTTTAAATTTTTAAATTGTTTATACCCAATATCGATTGAGAAACAATAATTGGACAAAATATAAAAAAATATTTTAACACTCATAAAGAATGCTGTAAACGAGATAAATGAAACGAATGCTGGTTTTATTCGGTCGAGATAATTCTTAATTTGGCATAGTTGAGCATTATCTTTTTTTCACCCATGGTCCCAAAGTTGATAGTTGCCACCTGATTCGCAATAGAGCCTTCCATCGAAATGATATTCCCAAATCCAAATCGTTGATGCTCTACTTTCATACCTGCTTTCATTTTACTCGGCTCATCAGGTACAAAATCTGATGCTACTACATGTTGCGAACTTGGCTTAGGTATGAACTTTTTTTGTTGAATTGCATTGTCTTCTCTGGCCGGACTTGATTTAACAAAGGTCGTTTTGAAAGTTGGTTTTTCAGCCATACTCGTATCTACTAATGTTTTTGGTAACTCATCAATAAAACGACTTGGTTCATTCGAAATTAAATTCCCAAAACGATATCGATTATTGGCATAGCTTACCCAAACTTTTTCTTTCGCTCGTGTAATGGCAACATAAAAAAGACGACGCTCTTCTTCTAAATCTTCTCTATCATACATACTCATGCTACTTGGAAATATGTTCTCTTCCACACCAACAAGAAATACAAGTGGAAATTCTAATCCCTTTGAAGCATGTACCGTCATTAATTTTACAACATCTTCTTCTTCGCCATTATTTTGATCCGCATCAGTTAACAGTGTAATTTGTTGCAAGTATGAACCCAGACTTCTTTCAACTACTTCACCTTCTTCATCTGGTGTTTCGGTATACTCTTTAATTGAATTTAATAATTCTTGAATATTTTCATAACGAGCCAAACCTTCAACTGTTTTATCGGCATATAATTCTTTGATAATACCGCATTGTTTACCAACTTCATAAGCCACTTCGTAGGCG
>DAOOQH010000116.1:0-10295 GCA_035388625.1 Chitinophagaceae bacterium
AAAAAGTGTGAAACCCAGATTCAGCTTGAGAAATACTGGGTTTCACACTTTTTGATGGACCAAATTTATGGTATCGAATTAATTTAAGTTTGAAACTAATTTAATTTGTACCGCGACTTGATACGCCGACATCTGCATCGTTTGGATTAGATAGCAATTGTCCTGCAACTTATTCACACCGAATTATAAAAGCCCCTCTCTCGAGCAGATGGGTAATCCTTAAACAAAAAAGTCGCCCCAATTGAGGCGACCTTTTATTTCATATTTTATTCGATTAGTATCGATACATGTCTGTTTTATAAGGACCAACTTTTGGTATTCCTAAATAGGCGCTTTGTTGATCTGTTAATTCATCAAGTACAACACCAATTTTCGCTAAGTGTAATCTTGCTACTTTCTCATCAAGATGTTTTGGAAGTACATACACTTTATTTTCATAATTGCTAGTATTAACCCAAAGCTCAATTTGAGCAAGTGTTTGATTAGTAAATGAATTACTCATTACAAACGAAGGATGACCAGTTGCACAACCTAAATTAACCAATCTACCTTCTGCAAGAATTATAATATCCTTACCATCAATTGTGTACATATCAACTTGAGGCTTAATTGTATTTTTTGTATTGCCATAATTTGTATTCAACCACGACATATCAATTTCAATATCAAAATGTCCGATATTACAAACAATTGCTTTATCCTTCATCAAACGGAAATGTTTTTCCGTAATCAAATCACGACAACCACTTGCAGTTACAATAATATCAGCTTCCATCACTGCATCTTCCATCTTCTTTACTTCATATCCATCCATTGCAGCTTGCAAAGCACAAATAGGATCAATTTCAGTTACAATTACTCGAGCGCCAGCACCTCTTAATGAAGCCGCACTTCCTTTTCCTACATCTCCATATCCACCAACAACAGCAATTTTTCCAGCCATCATAACATCAGTTGCACGACGAATTGCATCAACTAACGATTCTTGACAACCATATTTATTATCAAATTTCGATTTTGTAACTGAATCATTTACATTGATTGCAGGAACTGGTAATGTACCATTTTCCATTCTCTCATATAAACGATGAACACCTGTTGTTGTTTCTTCACTCAAGCCTTTAATGTGTTGAATTAATTCTGGATAATTATCAAAAACCATATTGGTCAAATCACCTCCATCATCAAGTATCATGTTCAATGGTTTGTCTTCAGATCCAAAGAATAATGTTTGCTCAATACACCAATCAGCTTCTGCTTGTGTTTGACCTTTCCAAGCAAATACACCAATACCTGCTGCTGCAATTGCTGCGGCGGCTTGATCTTGCGTCGAAAAAATATTACATGAACTCCATCTTACTTCTGCTCCTAATTCAACTAATGTTTCAATAAGTACCGCAGTTTGAATAGTCATATGAAGGCATCCAGCTATTCTTGCACCTTTCAATGGTTTTTGCGCGCCAAATTCTTCACGTACTGCCATTAATCCTGGCATTTCAGCTTCTGCAAGTCGGATTTCTTTTCTCCCCCATTCTGCTAAGCTCATATCTGCCACTTTGTATGGCAATTTCAAGTCGATGTTTGATTTTGTTGTCGTTGACATTTTTATAAATTTTCAGCAAATGTATAAAATCTATTTGTGAAGTGTTTCTTAATGAAAAAGTTTTTAATTATACTGTATTTTAATAGCTTAAACCCTTGTTTAAATCTTGTATAAAATCGACTAATTACGGTTATTAAAAGAAGACGACGTCTGCTTATTATCAATGATGGTATTTTGCAAAATTTGCTTAAACGTTTTAAAACTAAACATCATTGAATGTATTAAACTATCATTTTGAATTGGATATTGTAAGAGACTATCTTTTCTAAAATCATAGCATCCCGAGAGTGAATAATTATCTGTTACTAAAAGATAATCATGATATAAAAATTGATGATGATCGCCCATTTGTGTATAAACAAAATTGTTCTTTATCGTATCAAAACCACTATTCCCATATGCAAAAAATGGATGAGGATATTTGAGATAATCTAAGACTGTTGGCAAAATATCAATTTGCTGAAAACTTTTTGTTGATATAAAATTCTGATTCTCACTCGAAGGATCATATAAAATAACAGGAATTGAATAAAGCCCTAATCCATTATTATAATAACCCAATGAATCATTATTGGCCAAAAAATTATGATCTGCAGTAATCACAAATAATGTATTTGAAAACCATTTTTTAGATGAAACAGTTTCAAAATATTTTTTCAAAGCGTGATCTGAATAGGAAATACCTTTGTAGATACCCTTCAGTTTTGCAAAGGATGTATCTTGATATTGAGCAGGAATTTTAAATGGCTCATGCGAACTCAACGTAAAAACAGAGGTAAAAAATGGTTGCTTAAGTTTGTCTACTTCATTCGCATAAAATTGAAGAAAAGGCTCATCCCATATACCCCAAGTGCCATCATAATCTTTATCATTTCCGTATTCTGTTCTTCCAAAATATTGATCAAATCCTGCACTCTTGGCAAAAATATCAAAGTTCATTGTGCCATTCGTGCCGCCATGAAAAAATGAACTTGAATACCCTATCTTCTTTAATAATAAAGGCAAAGTTTCAAGTGAATTAGATGAATAAGGAGAGGTTGTAAACGACTCCTCCATAAAGATTGGTATACCCGCCAAGCAAGCAGGAATGCCATCTGCCGATCGATGACCATTGGCATATGCATTTGAAAAAACGATGCTCTTCATCATCAAACTATCTAAAAAAGGGGTTACACTTTTTCGTCCACCCAATGAAGTATATTGTTTACCAAAACTTTCAAGAATAATAAATACAATATTCTTTTGTGTACTATTTGTGCCCTTCGAATAATTTTTTATTGGATTGAATTCCCTTTTGATTTCTTCCTCAGTAAAAAAATCTAAACGCTCCAATTTCTTCTGTTCTAAAGTATGCAATATCGAAAACGGCGTGTTTAATACTAAGGAGGTATTTTCATTTGAAACTGCTAATAAGGCATTGATATTCATAATGGGTTTAAGCTGCAATCCACCACGTATGGCAATAACTGAAATCCCTAAAATAAACACATAAATCAAAACAGTTTTGAACGAGAATTGATTTTGTTTTTCACTTATACATTTTCTTAATATCAATCGATTGAAATAAATAAAAAACGAAATAAACACAATTGAAATGATAGGTATATACCAAAACTCTTGTAAATAAGATGGCAATAAATCAATAAAGTCAGATTTATTCCCAATTAAATGAAACACCTCAGCAGTCATTCTTTTCCGAACATATGGAAAATAACCAATATCTGATAAATCAAATAAAAACGCAATTGAATTAGATAGGATGAATAGATAATTTAAGATTCTTTGATACCAAATTTTATTATGAATTGAAAGCGGTATTAATGCCAAAAACAGGTAGAGGAAATTGATGCTAAATATCGCAGATAGATCAAAACGCAATCCATAAAATACAAACTTCAAATAATTGAAGACCTGAATTTCATTAAAATAATGATGATTAATGACAAAAAATAGTAATCGGCTAACTTGGTAAAGCATCAATAACAGAACAACCTGAAGCACGATTTTTTTATAAAGATTCATATCTGCGTTACGCTGCATCGACCTATTTAAGAGGCACGAAAATAGTGTATATTCTTGATTTTAGCAGAACCGATTTTGTTCATATTTGAAATGCTCATTTTACACCCGTGGAAGAACAAAAAAATTTTTACGTTCTTAAAATCAAGCTTACTTTTGTCGCAATGAAAAAAATCATTCTCGCTTCATTCATATTCATCAGCACTCAATTTTATGCTTTTGGTCAAGAAAAACATTTGTCGAATCTAAACCAACTTACCTTTGGTGGCGACAATGCGGAAGCGTATTTTAGTCCAGATGGCCTCTCACTATCTTTTCAAAGCAATAATAAAAAATGGGGATTAGAATGTGATCAAATTTTTAAACTAGATATAAAAAAAGCAATTTCAGATAGTAATTATATTCCGCCTCGAATAAGTAATGGTTTAGGTAGAACAACATGTAGCTATTTTATGCCAAATGGGAAAGATATTTTATACGCCTCAACTTTTAAAGGTTCACATGCTTGTCCTGATGAAGTGCATATAACTGGCAAATATTTATGGAGTATCTATGACGACTTTGATATTTATATAGCAGATTCTAACGGTAATATAAAAAAACAACTAACCGATACAAAGGGATATGATGCAGAAGCCACCGTTTCGCCACTAGGAAATAAAATTGTTTTTACAAGTACGCGTAGTGGAGATTTAGAATTATGGATAATGGATATCGATGGAAAAAATCAAAAACAAGTGACCCATTCATTAGGATATGATGGAGGCGCTTTTTTTTCACCCGATGGTAAAAAACTAGTCTATCGATCTTCGCGACCTAAAGGTGATTCTGAAATTTCAGAATATAAATCTTATTTTCAAAGAGGCTTAGTAGCACCGACCAATATGGAAATTTACACTTGTAATATTGATGGTTCAGATGTTCAACAAATTACAAATTTAGGCAAAGCAAATTGGGCCCCATTTTTTCATCCAAGTGGAAAAAAAATAATTTTTTCAAGCAACCATCATTCAGATAAAGGATATGACTTTCAATTATTCATGATAAATACTGATGGCACTGGACTTGAAAGAATAACCAACGAAAGTAAATTCAATTCATTTCCAATGTTTTCTCCTGATGGTAAAAAACTCATTTTTTCATCCAACAGAAATAATGGAGGAACAAGAGATACAAATTTATTTATTGCTGATTGGATAGATTAAACTAATTTTAAAACAATATGAAAAACTTATTTATTACTCTTCTTTTGCTTGTTACAGCAAATCAAGTTTTTGCACAACGAATTTCTAGCGATCTCATTATGAATCATATTTCCTATTTGTCATCTGACGAATTAGGAGGAAGAGGAACAAGCACTAAGGAAGAATTGAAAGCTGCAAAATATATTGCGAATCAATTTGAAGCAATGCATTTAGAAGCTAAAGGAAACAAAGGGTATTATTACGATTTCTTATATAAATTAAGTGCCAATATTCATGATACAAATACAATAGGTGTTCCGTCAAAAAAAGGAAGAAATGTAGTCGCCTTTTTAAATAATGGCGCAAAACAAACTGTGGTGATTGGTGCTCATTACGATCATTTAGGATATGGTTTTGATCATAATAGTTTAGACCCCAATCCTGAAAATAAAATTCATAACGGAGCTGATGATAATGCCAGTGGTGTTGCTGGTGTTATTGAACTTGCCCGATACTTTTCATTGAATGGGATCAAAGAAAATTATAATTTTCTATTCATGACTTTTTCTGGCGAAGAACTAGGATTGATTGGATCAAAAAAATGGTGCGAAAATCCTACAATACCACTTTCATCTATAAATTATATGATCAATATGGATATGATTGGTCGCTTGAATGATAGTACAAAAAAACTTTTAATTTATGGCGTTGGAACTTCCCCCGATTGGATCAATGCAATTGAAAAAACGAATCATTATTTTTCAATAAAAAATGATAGTGCGGGTATTGGACCTAGCGATCAAACTTCATTTTATTTAAAAGATATTCCAGTACTTCACTTTTTTACAGGTCAACACAGTGATTATCACAAACCAACTGATGATTTTAATAAAGTGAATATTCAGGGAGAAGCCCTTATATTAGAAATGATTATTGATTTAGTTTATCATTTGGATGCCAAACCCAAACTAGCCTTTTTAAAGACTAAAAATAATGAATCCACTAAAATGTCATTTAAAGTAACCATGGGTATTATGCCTGATTATACTTTCGAAGAAAAAGGATTACGTCTAGATGGTGTAACTGAAAACAAACCTGCCTCTAATGCTGGATTGCAACAAGGTGATATTATTTTAAAAATGGGCGATACAGATATTTTGAATATTCAAGATTATATGAAATCACTCAATTCATTTAATAAAGGTGATGAGGTGCAAGTGCTTATTCAACGTCGAGGTGAAATGATGATTAAGGTTGTAAGGTTCTAAAGATCTCTTCAAATAGTTATTCAACATGAAGCAACATATTAAAAAATGGACAATACGGCTAACCTTCACCGCATTATTGATAGGCGCAATTTTGCTTTTCATCATATTAAATCCTATCTTAACCTATGCCCATCAAACAACTTATAATAATTATATCATCTATCACAATCAACCGCTTGATCCAACAATAAAAAAACAACTAAATGAAGTCACTCATTATTTAAAAAAGAGCGAATATTATAATCCAGATTTAAAACTTGACATTTGCTTAAACGATGGTTCATATTACCCAACACTTATTAAGCTACTACGAGGACAAGCCTTTGCATGGGGCTTTTACGATAAGGTTGTACTGCAAGGGACAGCAAACTTTAAGAAGAACTATATTGAATTGCATGGCTATAAGTGGAATTCAACTGAACTCCTTGCGCATGAGATGACTCATTGTTTGCAGTTTGATAAATTAGGACTTTGGAAATCAAACCCAATTGCCAATATACCCAACTGGAAGTGGGAAGGTTACGCTGAATATATTGCTCGTCAAGTTGACGATAAAAAAGATCTTTCAAAAAACATTGAACATTTTGTCACAAGTGATGAAAATAAATGGGAGCTCATATTTGCAGATAGCACAATTTCTCCACGGACCTATTTCGACAATTGGAACTTAGTGCAATATTGTATAGACATAAAAAAAATGACTTACCAAGAATTAGTTTCTGACACAACGAATGAACAAACGATCAGAAATGAAATGATGAATTGGTTTGAATCTATAAAATGATAAGAGTCAAATCATTTATAACTTAAGATAAGATTGAGCAAAATGAATGTACCATCTAAAATGATATCGTTTCAAAATTCCTCTTATTGATTTTGAAATTATAAGTGATACTCGGTAGGATTGGGAAAATAGAAACCTGCTTTACTTTTAGTTCAACGCCTGTTCCAATATTACCTTTTACATCTAAATATACAAGATAAGGATTTTGTCTGCTATACACATTATAGATTGAGAATGTCCAACTTCCCTTCATTCGTTTTTTAGAGTTTGGATGTGGGGTATAGATAGCGGCTAAATCAAGTCGATGATATGGCGGCAATGAATAATTATTGAGCTTATCATAGTTTTGAAGCAGCGTATTATCAATTGTATACAATTCAGTTGGCAATGAAATTCTATTACCTGATCCAAAAACAAAAACCATTGAAGCGGTCCACTTCTTATTTATTTCATAAGTATTTGTAATTGAAAGATTATGTCGTTGATCATATTTAGCTAAATAACGTTCTCCTAAATTAAGATCTTTAAAATCACGATAAGTCCACGCTAGTGTATATGAAATCCAACCACTCCATTTACCCTTTGTTTTGTTGACAAAAAATTCAGCTCCATAGGCATATCCTCTTCCAAATACAAAATCATAATCAATATCTCGAAGCGATGATGGCGTATAACCTTCACGATATTCGAGTAGATTTTGTAAATCCTTATAGTACACTTCAACTGAAGTTTCTAATTTATTATTGAAAAAATTCTTGAAATAACCGAGGCTATATTGCCAAGCTTTTTGAGGTTTTACAAGATAAGAACTAGGCGTCCAAATATCAGTAGGTAAGGTTGAACCATTATTGGTTACAAGATGAAGATATTGGTACGTTTTAGCTATACTCGCTTTAATAGATGATGTTTCATCAATTGTAAATCGAGCATTAAAACGAGGTTCAAAACCTCCATAAGATTTCGCTAAGTCGCCCGATCTATAAGTTACGCTATCCACTTTCTTTTCATTATCATCGAATCGATATCTTGTGTAGGGACCAACTTGCAAAAATTGAGAATACCGAATGCCAATATTTATTTTCACTCGATTTCCTAAATCAAATTCATCGAGTGCATACAGACCAAATTCATGCGCATACTTTTTAAAAGATTGATTTGGTTTTAGCTCAATACTATCTACCTTACCAGATACTGAGCTAGGCGTAAACGTATGATAAGTATAAACGCCACCAAATTTAAAATTGTGGTTGAACTTGCTATAATAATCAATATCAAATTTCCCACTCCAATCGCGAATACCTGAAAACAATTTTACATTAAAATTTTGTTGCTCGCCCTGAAATGCAAAATTATAATCATTGTACATCAAGGTTGTATTCATAAATATTTTATTACTAAACTGGTGATTCCATCTCAAGGTAGCCGTGCTATTACCCCATGGCACATTCACATTAAAAGTTCGTTCACTATTTTTGAAAGTAAATACATCTTTACCAAAATAACCACTCAAATACAAACGATCTCTTTTAGAAATGATATAATTCATTTTGGCATTTAAATCATAAAAATAGTATCCTGAACCTGCCAATGTACTAGTTGACTTTACAAAGGGTTTGACAATAGCATCGATATAGGTCCTACGAGCACTTACCATAAATGAGGCTTTATTTTTTAAAATTGGGCCTTGAATTGAAAACCTCGATGCGATCAATCCAATGCCACCTTCGGCTTGATACATTTTATTATTTCCTTCTTTCATAGTGATATCTACTACTGAAGATAAACGGCCACCATAATTAGCTGGTGCTGCTCCTTTGATTAATGTAACATTCTTTATGGCATCACCATTGAACACAGAAAAAAAACCGAAGAGATGACCTGTATTGTAAACAACTGCGTCATCTAATAATATTAAGTTTTGATCGGGACCACCACCTCGCACATAAAATCCACTTTGACCTTCACCAGCTGAACTAACGCCAGGTAAAAGTTGCAATGATTTTAAAACATCTACTTCACCCATAATGACAGGAAGTTTTTTTACACTTTCCATCGACAATTTATGCAAACCCATTTCAGTACTTTTTACATTTTCATCTTTTCGTTTGTCTTTAATAACAACTTCATTCTTTAAAATGTTTTTAGGCACTAAATCAAAATTCAAAGTTTTATCTTCCTTTGCATCAATTGTAATTAACTGCGTTTCATATCCGATATAACTAATCTTAATAGTATAAGTTCCCTTTGGGATTGAAATAGAATAAAATCCATAATTATTTGAATTTCCTCCACGTTTCAATTCAATAATACCAACAGTAGCTGAAGGTAAATTTTCGCCACTATATTGATCACGGATATAACCACTCAATGTAATTTTACTTGATTGAGCAATTGATATTGTAGAGTTGATAAAGTAAAATAGAAAAATAAAAAATGAAAAATAAAAACGCATATATTGAAATAAAACGCAAGATACAAGGATTCAAAGAATGAAAAAAAAGAGTATTATCTATAATCCATTTTAATCAGCCATTACCATTTGATTTGCTTTAGTTTTAAATAAAAATCCGCATACAACACCAAAAACAAAACCTCCAATATGTGCCCAATAAGCTACGCCAGCTGTATCAGAAGTGGCAGCACTCAATGTACCAATTCCTGACATAAATTGTTGTACTATCCAAAAGCCTAAAAAATAAATGGCAGGAACTGAGAACGTACTTAAAAATAAAAGAAACAAAATTTTAATTCTTGAATGAGGAAACATTACTAGGTAGGCACCTAGAGTGGCAGCAATTGCACCAGAAGCACCTACACATGGAATTTGACTATTAGCACTCAGTAAGGTATGAGTGAGTGACGCGATAATGCCACCAGCAATGTAAAACACCACGAACTTAAATGAACCAATGGTTGCTTCAATATTGTCGGCAAAGACCCACATAAAAACCATATTACCAATTAAGTGCATCCATCCTCCATGTAGAAACATACAGGTGAATAACGTAAACAAATCAATACCTTGATTAATCTCAATAGGTATACTTCCAAAATGATAAACAAATGCTTCTTGCATATTTGGAGGCAACATAAACTGATATAAAAACACGGCTATATTTGCTGCAATAAATAAATAGGTAAAAAAAGGTTTAGACCCTTTATGAATATTTGTATCACCAATTGGGAAAAACATAGGATAAACTTAAATTAAAAAAGAAAATTATTTTGAAAGATGGCTCAACGCAAGATCAATATCAATTGTTTCGAACATGATGTGTTGCAAGATCCGATCTTTATTATACATCATGATTTGAGGAATGCCTTTTGATTGAAAAATTTGGACTGTATACTCTTCATTTGAAGCACAAACTTTAAAATTAGGGAAATCGATAATTGACGATTGTGAAATAAAATTAGGGATTTCTTCTAATAAATTC
>DAOOQH010000117.1:0-10198 GCA_035388625.1 Chitinophagaceae bacterium
AGGATTGAATAAGTTGATTAGATCTTTAATCATTTGATTAAGTGAAAAAAGTTCCATACTATTCAGACTCCATTTACTTTATTTCCTTTTCTAATTCATTTTTTAAAATAGTTATTGATTTCAATAAGGAATCAGATTTCAATAAGCCAGCAAAATCTATCAACAAATTAAAATGTTCAATCTCTGATACTTTTTTATTTTTTGAACCAACATTTTCCCATGTAGATTTATATCCCTCTGAAACTTTATAATAATCTGCATCTTGAGGTGCTCCTTTTAAAAGCCATAAACATAATCCAGCATTTGCTTTTGAAACCATATCCCAATAATCATGACTTTCAAATAATATCTTACGTGTAATCTGTTCTATTGATTTTTCTAATTTAGATTTTAAAACATTTAAACTAGGTAATTTATACTTTTCTTCTTTTGATTTTCCACCCCATTTGTGTTGACCTAATTGATTTAAAAAATACTCCATTTCAATCCAATTCACCAATGAATACATCGAATTACTTGTATCTCGCTCATGTGCCTTATAATAATGATAGGCAGCTTTAGTTAGCGTTTCAATTTTATCTGCTCGTTTATTGCAAATGGTTGCTTTACGTTTCAAGGCACTACCAATTAATGAGTGTCTTTCAGAGGTTTCGGCTATTTCAAGTAATTTAGTCAAACTTGAAATGACAATATCTATTTCAGCAACAAAATCTAATTTCTTATTTTTTCCACTCAAATAATCCATCAAAAGCTGTTTGGCTAAAATATTATTATACTTCTCAATTGACCCAACGGTATAGGTTGATCGTTCAGAATTAATTACCTTTCTAAATATTTCAATTGCCTTTTTATAATCATTGACTTCACTATAAGCCAACGCTACTTTTTCAAGTAAGTCGGGTGTTTCAATATTAAATTCATAAATAGCTTCAAGGATATCATCTAATTCTTCACGAAGTGCAGACGATTCGAAATACGATATTTGAGCTTTACTTAATAAATTATCTACATCATTTTCTGCTTCTTGCGGAATGATATAATTTCTAGTTTTCGCAATTCTTTTAGTTGAAATTTTCAATTTATAAAACGGATCTCCATAGCATTGAAACGCGCCCCAAGTATTTGTATAAGGATACTTTTCATAAATTACTTTACGTGCTTGTAATACTGCTTTTCCAAATTCATAGCCATCAAACATGCATTCGTAAAAAACAGTTGCAAATTCTAAGGCAGCTGCATCATCTACAGCCCAACCTGCAGCTATCACAACCTTTACTCCGTTTTGAATTAATTGTGTACCAATATTCGCGGCAAATTTATATCGCCCACTATACAAATTCTCTTGCTCGGTATCAACCTTACCTAAATAGCAGCAATTAATAAATACCAATTCAGGTGTATAACTTAATTGATAAAATTCTCGAGGTGTTAAAAATACCTCATTACCTATAATCATACCAGATTTTTCAGGATTGGCTTTATCAAAATTACCATGACCTGAAACATGTATTATCTTATACTCCTGCTTAAACATGGCTGTTACGATTTCAGAGGATCCTTTCTTGATTAGCGATTCAATTTCATAATCATATTGACTAAACACTTTAGTAATATGCTTTGCCTCCTTTTCAGCACCAGGCAATTGATTGCAATATCCTAGAGTGAGTGGATCACCAATAATTAAAACATTTTTATTATTAACTGGAGTAGTATTAGGTTTATAATCGGATGTTGCTAATTGTCTTATCATACCTGCATTGATACAAAGTGGTTTTGATCTTTCAACATCAGTTTGAAACAATTCCCAAGGATAAGCAGCCGTAGATTTATCAAGTACCCATAAGATATCTGTTTGTCGCTTTATATTTTCTTTAAACTCATTTGGAATTAATAATTCGAATATTGTTTTTGCAATTTGTGGCGACCATTGCTCACTTGTTGAAATGGTTTCAAGTAAATCATCAATTAATACCGCATTGCTTTGCAATTGTTTTTTTTCTTCACGTGCACCATTTGTTGCAGTTAAAAATGTAAGTTCATTGATATGATCTTTATCATCACTTGGTTCAGCTATTACGGTTAAACGTTGCCACCAATCACTTTTACTTTCCATCAACAAACGTTTTCGTCCACCTAGTATTTTCTTAATTTTCGCACTTCTAAATTCGATTTGAATTTCGTCAGAACTACTCATCATAATTCGCTTGAGGGTATAAAAACATTGTAATGCTCTATCTTCAAATAATTCAATAAATTCGACATGCTCAATTAAATTAATCAGACCTGGTTTAATGGCATGAATTTTTGCATTGGCAATTTGAATACCAAGTAACATAGCACGAATAGAAGTATCAAACGATAAACCACCATAATCAGTTCCGATTAATAATACCGAAATTCCTTTGAGTTGAATTTTATTACTCGCCTCTTTTTTGCAATGCTCTAGCAAATAAGAAGTCATTGCCTTTTCGATACTTGTTGTCAATCCTTGTGATGATAATTTATCAACCTCACCTAAACCTACCACGCAAGCACCATTGAACTCCTTATCATTTTGAATAATTAATTGATGTGTACCAATATCACCTGCATAATTTCCTAGTGCATGTTTAATAGAAAGTTCACCTTTCAAATAATTATCTGCCACTCGTTCGGCACTTACAATACCATCACCTTTAAAATGCCCCATAATAACAGGGTACTCACTAAACATCAAATCACCATTGCTGACACTCACCTTCATAACAGGCAATGACACTTTCTTTTTTGCAGATTCTAAAGGGATACCTAGCAATTTATGAATCGCCGATACTTCATCTGTTTCAAATATTTCTTCTTCTTCGGTTTGAACCAATGAACGTGAAATATTGTCATTAACAACGGGCTCAACTCTAGACAGTAAATCAGTTGCATCATTTTTAAGCAATTGTTTAATAGCGGGAAACAAGGTTTCATTATTCGCTAAATCACCATGAGTGATATTAGAATAATATAATGAATGACTATTTTTCAATTTTTCAGGAATGCCTGAATCCCAAGTTACACTTTGATCTCCCCTACCGGTAGCCTCAAACTCAAGTTGTCCATTTACAATTTTATATCCTTTTTGCGTAATATTATCCTTACCAGCAATATATCTAAAGTTGGTATAATCAATCTTATCTGCATTATCCTGAACATTTTTCTTAAACTTAGCAAATTCATTCAATAAAGCTTTTGAAGGGATATTCCATTTTAAACCTGAGGCTTTTTGTAACTCAATCCATATCTTTTCGTCAGCAAAATCATAATCAGTTTTACGGGTAGGCAGTAAATTTAAAATACCTGGGAACTTGGCAAACAATTGAACTAATTCATCTTTTGAGTGAGCGAAATCAAGTTTATCTAATTGTTTAATAATTCCATCTCGCCCGGCAAATACATTGGGTATTCGATATGAGCCCATCCAAGGAGTACCTAGTAATATAATTTTAAACCCATTCGATCGATTTAATTCATTCCATGTTGCCTGATGATTTAAAATAAATTCTCTTGCCAAAACACCACCCATTGAATGCGCTATGATTTTGATTGGTTGATTATAGCTGAGCAAAAATTTAATTTTATCATGAAGTTTTTTAGCACTTTCAGTGACCGATAAACGCCAATCATATGGGAAAGTAACCACATCGTATTCTTCACTTAAATGAACACAAAGTTTTTTATATGATGTTTTAATTAATGAGGATGATTTTATACCTGGTTTAGAAACATCTAAATCCATTAAACCGCCCATCACCATCTTAAAATAATTTACCCAAATACCTGAACCTTCTCGGCTAAGGTTGGAGCCCATGATACCTGGTAAAACAATTACAATAGGTTTATTTCCATTGACCTCATCGTAAAATACAGCGCCCCCATCAAGCCCAAATACGCCACGTTGTGCATCATCATAAGAGCCCGATTTATATTCAGAAAATGAAGTTATTAATGCTTCATTTGAAGTTAAAGCACGTGAAATGGCTTCTTGCGTTTTACTATTTTTAAAATAATTAAAGTGATTTACATCGGTACCTTCATCAAAGAAATACTGTAGGGATTTTTCACGCGGCGAACCTTGATACATTGATTTTGTATTCACCACAAAATCATTTTCTCCTTTAAATACAAGTTTCGATACTATAACAACTAATGCCTTTAAACTTAAACTAAAATTGGCATTACCAGATATCACAACCAAACTCCCTTTGATTTTGTCTGGCGCGTTTAATACCTTTAAAAATGGCGAACTCGGGCTCATGGCTTCAAGCCCAGGCAGTATATTGACATCATTCTTGCTATCTAAGATGGCTGATAAAATTGCTTTAAATCCATCAACAATAAGATTTGCTTTCGAACCAGTTGCGAATGAAATTAAATTGAGCGAAACATTAAAGTAAAAATCTAAACGTTTCGAAAGTAACGAGGTGCCACTTGCAGGACATGCCACTCTAATAAATTTCTCAACCTTAATTTTCTTTTTTGAAATCAGTGTCTTAATCGCTTTAATTTGCGCAATATCTTCAACTCGTTCAATTCGATTCAGCAATTCAATACTCGCTTCATTGAAACCATTTTCATCATAACAAAATCTTGCTAAAACCTCACCCACTAAACCGCCACGTGAATGAGAAATTATATGTAAAGTAGCGTTTGCTGGTAATTGCTCAAAAATTTCATAAGCATTTTGCAGAGGACTTTTGGTAAAAGTTTCATGCTGAAAGGCGAGTATATTTCCTTTGTAAATTCTTTTCATATCGTTCCACAATTGACTCCCATTTAATTCACTAAAAGAGCCTTTTGTTGATGAACCTGTACCATGTAAAAACAATAAAACAGGGCTTTCAACTTGCAATGATTTATATGGTTGTAAATCAAATGTTTCATCAACTTGATAAAGTCCGCTTTGATTATCAAGTAATTTCTTTTCAAGATATTCTGCTAATTCCTTAACGCTTTCTTTAATTACATTTTTACCAAAAATATTAAACACTTTAAGTGCCACACTTTTAATCGATCGACTTTCATTATCTGTTGTTAATGAAAATGGAAGTAATGCAATATCACCAGCCGACCGTTTTTTAATATTCAATTCAGGAAAAAGCTCATGTAAAGTGTCGGTATTGCCAAACCATGCCGTATCATCATCAAAAACAAATTCAACAAAATCATTCGAATCAATTTCAACTTCAAATAAATCGCCTTCTGCTCGCGAGGAACTCAGATTATAAGATTCTTTTAAGACAAGAAAATTACTTTGAGGAATATAAATCGAATCTTCAACATTAACTTTCGCGCCGGTTAACGCAATTTTTCTACTGCTCATACAATTAATTTAGATTGAACAAGGTAAGAAAAAATATTGGAATATGAAATTGAGTGATAAAAATTTAAATCAATGATCTTATTCAGAATACACCAAAGCGATGAGTTTCTTTTAAATAATTAATTTGAAGATTGATACTTGATATTTACATATTCTATTATCTTTGAATTCATATCAACTTAAATATGTCAAATTTACCAGGAACTATATTCATCAATTATCGAAAAGATGATAGTCGTTGGAATGCCTTAGCACTATACAATGAACTTCAAAAATATTTTGACAAAGATCAAATTTTCAAAGACTTTAATACCATATTACCAGGTGATGATTTTGTGTTTAGTATTGAAAATGCACTTCGTAAATGTGATGTTTTACTTGTTATTATTGGAAAAACATGGTTGGATATTGCGGATGAAAAAGGTCGGCGTCGTTTAGATGACCCTGATGATTTTGTGCGTTTAGAAGTGTCAACTGCTTTAAGTAGAAATATTCAAGTGATACCCGTATTATTTGATAATGTGAGTATGCCACGTGCCGACGATTTACCCGAGAATATGCGCATGCTATATAGAAGACAGTTTGTTCAAATTGATAATACTCGATTTGAAGATGATGTTAGAAATTTAGCTGAGGCTATCAATAAAGTTCTTCCTGATGGTCAAGTACGTATTTTACCAGAAAACAATGACAACGACGTCAGAAGAAGAGATGATGAAAAACCAATCAAGAAAAAGAAGCCAAGTCAACCTAAACCATCAAATAATTTAGTGATTGCCATAGTGGCCACCGTATTTTGTTTACCAATTGGCATTGTAGGAGTTTTAGCAGCTAATAAAGTTGATACGCTTTGGGCGAACGAACAATATAATGAAGCAATTAATGAAGCTAAAAAAGCTAAAAACTGGTCAATTTTTGCGTTTATAGCGGTAGCCATCATTTATATATTTTATGCCATTGCCCTCGCAGGCGCTAATATGTGATGAAAAGTAAAATTGTCTTTATTATTCTATTACTTGTATTCATTCTCATTTCTGCGCTTGTATTTTATTTTCCTCCACATCATAATGCATATTATCCTAAATGTATTTTCAAACTAGTTACTTCACTTGAATGCCCTGGTTGTGGAAGCGCTAGAAGTATTTATTCTTTACTTCATGGTCATATTCAAGATGCCCTTGATTATAATACCTTACTCGTTTTCTTCGTGCCAGTCATTCTGGTTGGTGTACTCGCATCATTTAGTTTATATTTCAAAAATCTATTGAAATATATCAACCATCCAAAAATTTATTTAGGTCTTATTTTAGTATTTTGGATTGTCAGAAATATTAATTATTTCCCCTTTATCTATTTTCATTCAGACAAATAAAGGTAATTTTACACCACATAAATAATTTCATGAGTAAGGTATTTTTAGGAGGCACTTGTAATGATAGTCATTGGCGTGAGCAACTGATCCCATTATTGAAAATAGAATATTATAATCCCATTGTTTCAAGTTGGACAGCAGAAATTCAAAAAGAAGAATTGCATCAACGTGAGATTTGTGATTTTTGTTTATATGTAATCACGCCTAAAATGGAAGGTGTATATTCAATAGCTGAGGTAATCGACGACAGTAATAAACGTCCAGAGAAAACTATATTTTGTTATTTAGATGAGGATGATGACATGAAATTCTCGGCAACTCAAAAGAAGTCGATGGATGCAGTTTGCGAAATGATTAAACAGAATCATGCAAAGGTATTTTCTAATCTAAATGAAATTGCCGACTATTTGAATTCAGCGAGTATCAAACAATTAAATACTCAAAACCTCTAATCAATTGGTTGAATGAACTTTCTATTTGAATAACCTTTGTAAGCTATTCCGAATGAAATATCAGCAAAGCCTCTGCCGAGCTCAGCATTAACTTTATTAAAATTTGTTGCACTATATCCGCATTTAGCAAATAGGCTTAAGTATTCAAAGTTCACTACACGAAAATATTTATTAATCGTTATCCCGCCAGCTAAACCTTGCACTTTTGAAATATTGTATTGTTGATTTAATTCATCTTCATTAATCACATAAAAACTATTTGAAGTCAATGCGATATAAGGTTCAAATGAAACATTATATTTAAAATTGAATGAATAATTAAGATCATATTCAATTTTGATTGGATTGAGTTTTGCATTCTTCTCAAGATATACATCATCAAAAACAAGTTCTTTCATAGGGTTAATGGTTGCTGGTTTAAATCTTGCACCGAAACCCCAATTACCGTATGCAAATGAAAGTCCAAACAATGCGCCTTGATGATTTCCTAACCATTGTTTTGTTTTTTCATTATATGAATACAAATTATATCCTAAATCAATACGAATAGCGAATTTTGAAACTTGCGTGCATTCAACAGCTTTATACTTGAAATGTACATCAACTTTGTGATTGTATGTATCGACTTGAATTGTATCAGTTGAACAAATTTTATTATGATCATAGTGTTGTGCAAATACCAATTTTGAACTAAGACTTAAAAGGAATAAAATAAAAACAGACCTCATATTTCAATAATTTAAGATAATAGATCAAAACTTTAATTGAAAAGCTTAGAAGTAATAAAAGATTTATGCTTCTATAACACACTATATTTCACAGAGATATTCACAATCATTCATAACGGTACAACATTAGTGATATCACATCATATACCAAAATAAAAACTAGATCCCAAACTTCAATTTCTTCCCTAAATAAATTGCATTTGCACCAAGCTCTTCTTCAATACGAATGAGTTGATTATATTTTGCCATACGATCACTTCTAGAAGCTGATCCAGTTTTAATTTGTCCGCAATTTAATGCAACTGCTAAATCAGCAATTGTACAGTCTTCGGTCTCTCCACTTCGATGACTCATCACCGTATTAAATCCAGCGCCTTGTGCCATTGTAACAGCATCGATGGTTTCACTTAAACTACCAATCTGATTTACTTTTACTAATAATGAATTAGCAATTCCCTCTTGTATACCACGCTCTAAACGATTTACATTGGTTACAAATAAATCATCACCAACTAACTGAACTCGATTTCCCAAAGTCTCTGTCAACATTTTCCATCCTTTCCAATCATCTTCTGCTAAACCATCTTCGATTGAGGCAATTGGATATTGACGACACCAATTTTCCCAGAATTTTACTAAATCTTCACTTTTCATTTTTTTGCCGCTCGATTTTTTAAATACATAGGATTTCAATTTCGGATCCCATAATTCGCTATTTGCTGCATCCATTGCAATTACAATTTGCGATCCTGTTTTGTATCCAGCATTTTGAATGGCTGTAAGTACCGTGTCAATTGCTTCTTCGTTACTTTGAATATCGGGTGCAAATCCACCTTCATCTCCAACATTGGTTGAATATCCTTTCTTCTTTAGAACAGTTTTTAGGGAATGGAAAATTTCAGTTCCCCAACGAAGGCCTTCACTAAAACTACTTGCACCAATTGGCATCACCATGAATTCTTGAAAATCAATTTTATTATCGGCATGAGCACCACCGTTTAAAATATTCATCATAGGCACAGGTAATGTTCGAGCATTTGTACCACCTATATAACGAAACAAACTTAAACCAGTTTCTTCGGCACCTGCTTTTGCCGCAGCCAAACTAACTGCAAGAATAGCGTTTGCCCCAATTTTACTTTTGTTCGCTGTTTTATCTAACGCAATCATGGTTGCATCAATCTCACGTTGTTCGGTAACTTCCAAACCAATAAGAGCGTTATGAATCGTTGTTTTGATATTGTTGACTGCTTTTAAAACACCTTTTCCACCATACATCTTTTTATCACCATCACGCAATTCAGCAGCTTCGTGAATACCAGTACTTGCACCAGATGGCACAGCCGCTCTTCCCATCATACCTGAATCGGTATATACTTCGGCTTCAACCGTTGGGTTTCCTCTTGAATCTAAAATTTGTCTTGCATGAACATGTGTGATAAAACTCATAATAATAATTTTTAATTTGCGCAAAAGTATGAAAAAATATCCCGTTCTTATAGTGCCATCCTGAAAAATTATGTTGATTTTAATTAAGAATTAGCATTTTCATAAGTATCATAAAATGCTGTCATAAAGATCTTTAATATCTAATACCCAAACATTCAACATATCATTCGTACTTTTGCGAACAATAAATTAAAAAATGACGAAGTCTGAGTACTATACAAAAGAGCAAGAGCAAACAGCACGCTTAGCTAAGGCAATGGCACATCCAGTAAGAATTGCTATTTTACAACTCCTTCATTCACAATCCTGCTGCTATCATGGTGATATGGCTGAAGAACTACCAATTGCTAAATCAACCCTTTCACAACATCTCAACGAATTAAAAGACGCTGGTTTAATTCAGGGCGATATAATACCACCAACTGTGAAATATTGTATTCACAAAAAAAATTGGGAAAAAGCAAGTAAACTATTCAATAAATTTTTCGATCAAATTGCCTTGAAAGAAGTCTGCAAAAAATAATGAATAAATATCATTCGTAAATTTACGAATTGATATTATAGTTCGTATGTTTGCGAACAATAATTTAAAATATCAATCTTGATACAAATTAGTACTTAATAATTTCGTAAGAAAGTTTGTCTTAAAATTAGACATGAAAAAACAAAATCTATTTTGGATGAATTCAAAAGAAAATAATCTTAAAAATAATTAATCAATTTTATTCCATTCGAATTATTAAATACCAAAACAAATCTGATTCATTAAAACAAGACAATCAATTAAATCAATATCATGCAACCAAAATTAAAATTTCTTGATAGATACCTTACACTTTGGATATTTTTA